>CAIKGX010000145.1 GCA_903827075.1 uncultured beta proteobacterium
CGATAGCCAAAGTTCAAGCTTCTGCCGGGTGTTGGACGCCAACTACCTCCTACCGTAGTTTGTACAAACTTATTCAATTGGGTGTTGTACTGCCCGAACATATCTGCGCTAAAGTTACCCAGCAAACGCACCGAGGCAGAGCCCAAAGTATCAGAATAGGTAGTAGGGCTGGCAATCGTGCCATTTAAACCTACCTTTTGCCCTGTAAAGTCCTGTCTTTGGGCTAGCGTTACGTTTGCCCGTTCGGCTCCAGTATTTGCCTCGATCATCCGACTCGTAATGCCTCCCGTTAGCTTATTGTTATCCGCTATTCGATCATTGCCAACAAAGGTATTTTCACTAAAAATTTGAGTTACACCAAAACCAGCATCAGCGGTATCAAATAAGGGGGTATTCGCCTGACTTTGGAATGGGGTATACACATAAAATGCTCTTGGCTCCATGGTGAGCAACATATCGCGCCCGAAGAAACCTTTCAACTCAGCAGCCTCCCTTTCAAATGCTAGACCAGAATCCAGACTAAAGGTTGGAATGGTAAATCCCTGGGCGGGAGCGGCAGTACTGTTTGCAGCAAAGGGGGTGGCATTGTAAGTATTTGACTGAAAACTCACCTTGGGGGTGATGTAATAACCCGGTGTAATTTGGGGTAGTGACATGGCGCCCTTTACTACGGTTCTATCTGCCTGACTGTAAGCGCCAGGAGCGGTAGCAGCTAAATTACCCTGTATGTTGTAGGCAAAGCGTGTGTAGTCGGTTGAAAAAGTGGTAACTGGGCCTGATGGCAAAGCCAAATACTTGCCGCTAGCATCCGAGATTGTTGGCGTTAGCAGACTGCTATAGCTTGCATTTACATTGGGAAGAATGTTGTATGGAGACTGCACAGTCACAGTAGGATCTGGCTGCAATGTCTGAAATGTCGTCGCTTTAGCAGAAACATTCCAGTTGCCCAGAGCGCCAGTCAAATTTTTCATTGTTCCCACCTCTTGGCGGAACTGGTTAGTTACGGCTCCTGCAATACTTTGTGAAAAGTCCGTTGGGTATAGATTGTCAGAAACACGGGCGACGTTGGCATAGCCTGTCCATGACCCCGGCATCGGAATGCCTCCAAGCCCAAGACCGCCAGTAAAAGATTGGCGCTGCTGCCAGTCATAGCGCCAGCGATCCGTACCGGCTTTCTTGTCATAAGGCAAATAGTCTCCGCCTATTGTTCCGGCATATAAAGGATCCAAAAATTGGTACTTAGCACCCAATTGAACGCCACGCTGACCCATGACTCGAGGAATTAAAAGTAAATCTCTGTTTGGTGCGATATTGACGTAATACGGCTGCGTTATATCAATACCATTATTAGAGTTATAGCCAGCTACCGGTGAAAGTATTCCGGAGCGACGTTGATTGGATGTTGGTGCTGTGAAATACGGAACATAAGCAATGGGTACATCAAAAAAGCGCATTACTCCATGTGTGCCAACCATTTCTTTTTGTTCGTTATCAATCTCTAGGGTGCTTGCCGTGAAATACCAGTCTAAGTTTTCAGGAGTACAAGTGGTATAGGTGGCCTTATCAAAAACAAAAACATCCGATGTTTCGATGGTCAATTTTTTTGCATTGCCACTAGCACGATTGTCACGAAGTTCATAATTCGGCATTTCCATTTGACCTTCGCGCGCATCTACCTTAAATGTAGCTTTGGGCCCTTTGAATGTAGCATTACCTTTAGACAACTCTGCGTTGCCTACTAAATTGGCGACGTCAGAATCGGGGTCATATTTAATTTCATCTGCCTTGATCACTGCACCATTGCGACGAATTTGTGCACGGCCCTTTAGATGCATCTCGCGATCAACGATGCCATCAATCGAATCACTTGAAGTAAATGTGAGAGCTTGACCATCAGCAATCGGCTGACCAACGCGTAATTGATCATCTAATTTAAGAACCGTTACCCCACCACGATCAGGTATTAAAACGGTATTTTGTGCCTTGTTGGGATCGCTAAGGGCTGGCAAAGGAGCGGGCGCTTGAGCGCCTGCAGGAATGACGAATTGCAACAATCCAACCCCCATCATTACGCGCAGGGTGACAGCTAAAAAAAGAGGGGCGCAAAGGCCGGCGCAACGGCGATAATGACTCATAGATCCAGACCCGCCTTATTATACGAATCGACCATGATTGACTCTCGCTTAGATACCCTCCGCAACTGGCTAATAGACCTCAAACCTAACTGGCAATTAGATCTCTCCACTTTGGCCCCGGCCTCAGCAGATGCCAGTTTTCGGCGCTATTTCCGGATTGAGTCCAAAAACTCCGATTTAGGCTCTTTAATTGTGATGGATGCCCCTCCCCAACATGAGCCTTTAGATGCCTTTATTAAGGTGGATTTATTACTCAGCAAGGCGGGTTTGAATGTACCTAAAATATTGCAACAAAATATCGCTGAGGGCTTTCTTTTAATCAGTGATTTAGGCAATAAAACCTATCTGGCAGAACTGAATGATGCCAGCGCAGATTCTCTATACAAGGATGCTACTCATGCCTTAGTGCAAATGCAATTGGCTAGCAAGCCAGAAGTTTTGCCAAACTATGATGAGGCCCTCTTACAACGTGAGTTAGATTTATTTCCTGAATGGTATTTGAAGAAGCATCTGCACATGGAATTAACAGACCTTCAAAATTCTCAAATTAAGCAAGCCTTCGAGCTCATCATTCAAAATAATTTAGCCCAAGCAAAAGTCTATGTACATCGTGATTTTCATTCACGCAATTTGATGGTGACTGAAAAAAATAATCCCGGCGTGCTCGATTTTCAGGATGCAGTATATGGACCCATTACTTACGATGCATCCTCATTATGGCGCGATGCCTACATTGCATGGCCTGAAGAAAGAGTGATTGATTGGGTCATTAAATTCTGGGAGGAAGGCCGCAAAAATGGTCTACCCATGAAAGATGATTTTGGTCAGTTCTATCGAGATTTTGAATGGATGGGATTGCAGCGACATCTTAAGGTGCTAGGCATTTTTGCAAGACTTTTTCATCGTGATGGTAAGGATGCTTATCTCAAAGATATCCCACAGGTTTTGCAATACGCAATTGCAACTGCCAATCGCTATATTGAATTAAAACCACTAGCGCGTATTTTGGAATCAACTCGTAGCGCCTAAAGATGACTGCTGCTGCCAACTTCAATCCACCCCCATGTCTCTTGCTTGCAGCGGGACGAGGGGAGCGCATGCGTCCACTAACGGATGAGATGCCAAAACCACTTCTGGCGATTCACAACAAATCTCTCTTGGATTGGCATTTAGAAGCGCTTGCTAAGGCTGGCATTAAAAACGTGGTGATTAATCATGCTTGGTTAGGAGAAAAGATCGAAGATGCTTTGAGAGACGGCAGCCAATTCGGACTCCAAATCAGGTATTCACCTGAAGTGGTTGCCTTAGAGACGGCTGGCGGTATTTGCAAGGCGCTACCCCTCATGAATCCTCTTGATTATTTTTTGGTTGTCAATGGCGATGTCTTTTGCCCCAACTTCCCGATTGCTCAGTTGCTTGAGAAATTAGCCGCACTGCGTAGTGCCCCTAATCAAGTCTTGGCCTACTTAGTAATGGTCCCCAACCCGCCGCAGCACCCCAATGGTGATTTTTATCTAAAATCTTCTCACGTATCTGATCACCCATCGGATGAGGCTGAAAAGCTCACATTCTCAGGAATTGGCTTATATCATCCAGACTTATTCAGAGGTCTAGAGATAGGGGTTCCAGCCAAACTGGCACCTCTACTGCGAGATGCGATGAAACAAAATCGTGTCTCTGGTGAAAAATATACTGGTCCATGGCACGATGTAGGTACGCCACAACGATTACAAGAGCTCAATGCAGCAAATGAATAAAATAAATATCTACCAAGAACGTAGACTAAAGTTAGCAAAGCAGATCCAAGCTAAGACTGGAAGTGGTATTGCCATTGTTACTACGGCACCGGAAGTTGCCCGAAACCGCGACAGTGAATTTCCCTATCGTCACGACAGTGATTTTTTCTATCTCACCGGCTTTGAAGAGCCCGGCGCCACACTGCTTATGCGGGTAAGTGAAAATGGCAGTAGTCTCAATTTGGAATCACATCTATTCTGCAGGCCCAAGGATCCTGAAAGGGAAATTTGGGATGGCATACGACTTGGACCCGAGGCTGCGCCAGAGATTCTCGGCGTGGAATTTGCCCACAGCAATTTTGATTTAGATAGCAAGCTCAGTGAATTACTGGCCGATCAAGATGCAGTGTATGTTCGCCTAGCTGAAAGCGCCGAAGCTGATCGCCGCTTACGCCATTGGATGAAACAAGTACGCCAAAAAACTCGCTCTGGCGTAAACCCTCCATCAGAGTTTCATGATGTAGAGGCATTAATTCATGAGATGCGCTTATTTAAAGATGCTCATGAAATTGAGATCATGCGTCGTGCTGCAGCCATCTCCGCACGCGCCCACGTACGTGCCATGCAAATATGTAGACCCGGCATGCGGGAATACCAACTTGAAGCAGAGCTTCTTCATGAGTTCCGCAATAGCGGTTCACAAAGTGTGGCATACAACAGCATTGTGGCTGGAGGCGGAAACTCATGCATCCTGCACTATCGCGCAGGATCAAATGAATTACGTAGTGGTGAGCTTTGCTTAATTGATGCCGGCTGTGAATTAGATGGCTATGCCTCAGACATCACCAGGACATTTCCGGTCAATGGAAAATTCACAGGGCCTCAACGCGCTCTCTATGACATTACCTTAGCCGCACAAGAAGCTGCCATTGCCATGACAAAGGTTGGGAATACTTTTATGCAGCCCCATGAGGCTGCTCTGAACGTGCTTACTCAAGGGCTCTTAGACGAAAAACTGCTCAAGCTTACAGAGCTCGGCTCCTTAGATAATGCTATCGAGACCGGCGCCTATCGTCGCTTCTACATGCATCGCACCTCCCACTGGCTGGGAATGGATGTGCATGACGTCGGCTCTTACCGTGAGCCCATGGAAACATCAGAAAGCCCAGTAAAGGATGAAAAACCTTGGCGAGTTTTGAAGAGCGGTATGGTCATCACGATTGAGCCAGGCTTATACATCCGGCCTGCAGACGATGTGGATGAAGCCTTCTGGAACATTGGTATTCGAATTGAAGATGATGCTGTCATCGATGAATCTGGGTGTAAATTGATTTCTCGCGGCGTACCAGTCAAAGCCAATGAAATTGAAGCGCTCATGAAGCATTCATAGAAAATTAAGAAGATAAGTTTAAGAATGAAAGCTGAGAGCTGCGACATATTGATTCAAGGAGGAGGACCGGTTGGTCTTGCCTGTGCAGCTTGGTGTTTGCAAAAATTCCCCGATGCAAATATAACTTTGCTCGATCGCAATTCCAGCGATGATGCAGATTTAGCGGCAGCTGATAGTAGAGGTATCGCCCTCTCCCACGGTAGTAAGTTATTGCTTGACACAATCAATGCATGGCCTACTGAATGTGCTGATATTCACCAAGTTCATGTCTCACAAGCAGGGCGATTTGGTCGCGCCCTCATGACCCGTGAAGAGTTAAAGCAAGATGCATTGGGTCATATCATTCGTTATCGCGATATTCATTTGACGCTCCGTAAAGCCTTAAAAGCGCTTCAATCAAAGAGTTCTCATTTTGTCTGGCGTCACATTGATGCGCACGCTGATATCGGCGGGATCGAGGCAAAGTGCATTGTGCATGCCGAAGGGGGCCTATTCAAGAAGCAGGATTGGGTTGAATCCGGCCGCGACTATCAGCAATCCGCTCTAGTGGGTTTAATTGAGGTCGAAAATGCCGCGCCTCACCAAGCTTGGGAACGCTTTACTTCTGAAGGACCCTTAGCCGTTCTTCCCAGTCACTACGGCCCCCACATTTTGAATCTCGTGTGGTGTGGCTCCCCAGAGACCTCACAAGCTAGACTTCAATTAAGTGATGTTGATTTCTTAAAAAACTTACAAAGCGAGTTTGGCTCTCGTATTGGGCGGTTTCTAAAAATACAAGATCGGCGTCTTTATGAGTTAGGTTTAAATTACCGCAAAGAAATTACTCAGGCAAATGAAGTTTGGATTGGTAACGCCGCTCAAACTTTGCACCCCGTTGCAGGTCAAGGCCTCAATTTGGGCTTGCGTGATGCCTATCTTTTAGCCGAAAAACTCTCTGCCCTCTTTTCAAAAGCGGAAGCAATAAGCACAATAGATATTCACAAAATGCTCGATGAATATGCTCTTAGCCGCAAAGCAGATCGCACGACAACCATTGGCCTTACCGACTTGATGGCTCGCGTCTTCACCTCCAAGCTAGTTCCTATTATTTTGGCCCGTGGACTAGCTTTATCAGCCCTACAGTGGCTTTCTCCAGTAAAAACAGCCTTAGCTCGCCAAATGATGTTTGGTCGCCGCTAATCGACTCAATCACCATATGAACGGCTGCTTTCATTCAACTCCATCTCATTTGATTTAAATCAGTAAATCTGCCTATTTTTTAGGCAGATTTGACCCAAATTGTGCTAAAGTATCAGGCTTTCCACGCCATATAAAGACTCCCTCGAGCCAGATACTCCCAAATGAAAATTGGCCCACACCTTCTCGCCAATAAACTATTTGTAGCCCCAATGGCTGGAGTAACCGATCGTCCTTTTCGGCAGCTTTGCAAGCAGCTTGGCGCTGGATACGCGGTATCAGAAATGATTGCGTCTAACGCACTGCTTTGGAAGAGTGAAAAGACACAGCGTCGCGCCAATCACCAAGGTGAATTTAAGCCCATTGCAGTCCAGATTGCAGGTGCTGACCCAGCTATGATGGCGGCGGCGGCCAAACTCAATGTAGAGCATGGCGCCCAGATCGTCGATATCAATATGGGGTGTCCAGCGAAAAAGGTATGCAATGTAGCTGCTGGGTCTGCCCTTCTTCGCGATGAGCCTTTAGTTCAGCAAATTCTGGAAGCCGTTGTCCAGGCTGTAGGAGTCGGCCCAGATGCAGTGCCGGTCACCTTGAAGATTCGTACTGGCTGGGACCGAGAACATAAGAATGCCATTGCAATAGCTACGCTAGCAGAAAAGATTGGCATTTCTATGTTGACCGTTCACGGTCGCACGCGGGCCGATTTGTATCATGGCGAGGCGGAATATGAAACGATTACTGCGGTAAAAAATAGCGTTACTATTCCAGTAGTCGCCAATGGTGACATCACCACCCCAGAAAAAGCAGCATTTGTTTTAGAAGCGACCGGTGCTGATGCCATTATGATTGGTCGCGCAGCCCAAGGTCGACCTTGGATTTTTCGTGAGATTAACCACTACTTAGAAACTGGCGGCAAGCTACCCACTCCGCAGATTAGCGAAATTCAAAGCATCATGAATGCCCATCTCTTAGATCACTATGAGTTCTATGGTGAATACATTGGTCTTCGTACTGCTCGCAAACATATTGGCTGGTATTGCAAGGGTCTACGTGATTCACATGCATTCCGTCAGCGAATGAATACGGCCGACGATTGCAAAACCCAATTACTAATGGTCAATGATTTTTTTGATGAAATGAAATCCCACTCTGACCGTCTCTTATTTCTAGAAGCAGCTTAACTTTTTATCTGACCCATGACCACTAAGCACCCCATTACTGAATGCATTGAAACGCAATTGCAACGCTATCTTGATGATCTCCAAGGCACACCCCCTTCTGATCTCTATCAGATGGTCTTAGCGGTTGTCGAAAAACCGATGCTCGAATTAGTGATGCAGCATGCCAAACAAAATCAATCTTTGGCAGCTCAGTACCTTGGCATTAATCGCAATACCTTACATAAGAAACTCGTCGAACATCAACTCTTAAAATAAATTACTACTTCTATTTAAACCCTACTACTTGCCCCATTCATTTACCTAAAACCTATGATCCGTACAGCCCTCCTCTCCGTCTCTGATAAAAATGGCATCGTACCTTTTGCTAAAGCACTTCATGAGCAAGGCATAAAGCTAATCTCTACAGGCGGAACTGCAAAGCTATTGGCTGAAAATAACTTGCCTGTAGTTGAGGTTTCTTCATTAACGAAGTTTCCAGAAATGCTGGATGGGCGTGTAAAAACATTACATCCCATGGTGCATGGCGGCTTACTTGCACGTAGAGATTTTCCAGAGCATATGGCTGCACTAGAAAAACATGGGATCGATACCATCGATATGCTCGTGATTAACCTTTACCCTTTTAATGAAACGGTTGCCCGTGATGACTGCTCATTCGAAGATGCGGTAGAAAATATTGATATTGGTGGGCCAGCGATGTTGCGCGCTGCCGCCAAGAATCATCAAGATGTGACTGTGCTAATTTCCCCTGAAGATTACGCACCCGTCTTGGCGGAGATGAAAGCCAATCAGAATGTAGTCTCTTACAAAACCAATTTAGGTCTAGCAAAAAAAGTATTTGCCCATACCGCCCAATATGATGGCGCAATTGCAAACTACCTATCGTCCTTGGGCGATGCTTTAGATCACAAAGCACGCTCAGCCTATCCAGAAACCTTGCACCTGGCCTTTGAAAAGGTGCAAGAGATGCGCTACGGCGAGAACCCCCATCAGTCAGCCGCTTTTTATAAAGATATATATCCAGTAGACGGTGCTTTAGCTAATTACAAACAGTTGCAAGGTAAAGAGTTGTCTTACAACAATATCGCCGATGCAGACTCTGCTTGGGAATGCGTTAAAAGTTTTTCGAATAATGCAGGGGGTGCTGCAGCTTGCGTCATCATCAAACATGCTAACCCTTGTGGTGTAGCAGTCGGTAGCAATGCGCTAGAGGCATACCAAAAAGCATTTCAAACTGATCCGAGCTCCGCCTTTGGCGGCATCATCGCTTTTAATGTCTCCTGTGATGGCGCTGCTGCAGAAGCGATTTCAAAACAATTTGTTGAGGTGCTCATTGCCCCTAGCTTTAGTGATGAAGCAAAAGCCATCTTTGCCGCCAAGCAAAATGTCCGCTTATTAGAGATTCCACTGGGGAGTGCGTTTAACAACTTTGATTTCAAGCGCGTAGGTGGTGGCTTGTTGGTGCAATCGCCTGATGCCAAAAACGTTCTGGAAAATGAAATGCGTGTTGTTAGCCAAAGGCTGCCTACTCCAGTTGAAATGAACGACATGATGTTTGCATGGCGCGTAGCTAAATTTGTAAAGTCCAATGCGATTGTCTATTGCGCAAACGGGATGACTTTAGGTATTGGCGCAGGCCAAATGAGCCGCGTGGATTCGGCACGCATGGCCAGCATTAAGGCTGAGAATGCAGGCCTCAGCCTTAAAGGATCAGCAGTAGCCAGCGATGCCTTCTTCCCCTTCCGTGATGGCCTAGATGTCGTTGTGAACGGAGGCGCTAGTTGCGCTATCCAACCGGGCGGCAGCATGCGTGATGATGAAATCATTGCCGCTGCGAATGAACATGGTATTGCTATGATTTTCACCGGCACACGTCATTTCCGCCATTAAACCAACACTAAAGCAGAGCTGATAGCACCCATGCGCTGGATAGGAATTGACCCAGGTTTACGTACCACCGGTTTTGGCGTTATTGATGTCGATGGCCAGAAACTCACATATGTTGCATCTGGGACGATCGAGAGTGGTGATCCCGCCAAGGGTCTGCCTGAGAGATTGGGCGCTCTTTATGCGGGCGTTAAAGAAGTATTAGAGACATATCATCCTGAAGCTGCGGCTATTGAAGAAGTTTTTCTCAATGTGAATCCTCGATCTACCCTGATGCTAGGACAAGCACGTGGGGCCGTCATTGCAGCTCTAGTTTCTGAAAAGCTTTCTGTAGCTGAGTACAGCGCCTTACGAGTCAAACAATCGATTGTAGGTACCGGACGTGCAGCCAAGCCTCAAGTGCAAGAGATGGTCAAACGCTTACTACGTTTAAGTCGTGCTCCAGGTACCGATGCATCAGATGCCCTGGGAGTAGCTATTTGCGCTGCTCATCATGCGCAAATACCCAAAGCCATCACCAATGCTCTTGCGGTAAAAACTACAACAAAGAAGCGTAATAATTAAAAGAATTTAAACAGGTTAAGATCTTCATATGATTGGTCGCATTCAAGGAACCTTAATTTCGGTTCACCCTCCCCGCCTATTGGTTGATTGCCAAGGGGTTGGCTATGAGGTTGACGTGCCCATGAGCACCCTATACCAGCTGCCTGAGGTGAACCAAAAGATTACTTTGCTCACGCATTTTCAGGTTCGCGAAGATGCGCAACAGCTTTTTGGCTTTGCCACAGAGACTGAGCGTGAAGCATTTAGGGCCCTCATTAAGATCAGCGGCGTAGGCTCACGTACTGCATTAGCCGTTCTCTCTGGTATGAGCGTAAATGAATTAGCCCAAGCCATTGCCATGCAAGAAGCAGGTCGTCTTACCCAAGTTCCCGGCATTGGTAAGAAAACGGCTGAGCGCCTTTGCCTAGAGCTCAAGGGCAAATTAGCCCCAGACCTTGGCATTACTACTGGCAAGCCCCATGTGATCGAAGCGACTAGTGAAGTTCTGCAGGCACTGTTAGCACTAGGCTACTCAGAAAAAGAAGCACTGTTGGCACTTAAGCAAATCCCACCAGACAGTACGGTTTCTGATGGTATTCGGATGGGCTTGAAGTACTTATCTAAAGCATAAATAATCAAACGCCTCATTATCCAAACACCACTAAACTTGTAGCATGGCAATCCATACCGAAGACCTCAGCTCTATTCCCGAAGATTTACCAGGTGACAATGATCGCATTGTGAGCGGTGCCGCCGGTAATGCAGAGGCCGTCTTTGAAAGGGCCTTACGCCCAAAGCAGTTAGATGAGTATGTTGGCCAAACCAAGGCCCGCACCCAATTAGAGATCTTTATTAGTGCAACTAGAGCAAGACAGGAAGCGCTTGATCACGTCCTCCTATTTGGCCCTCCAGGACTTGGTAAAACCACGCTGGCGCACATTATTGCCAGAGAGCTTGGCGTCAATCTGCGCCAAACTAGTGGTCCCGTTTTAGATAGACCCGGTGATCTCGCAGCCTTACTGACTAACCTAGAAACTAACGATGTGCTCTTTATCGACGAGATCCATCGCTTGTCACCAGTAGTTGAAGAGATTCTCTATCCAGCCTTAGAGGATTACAGTCTGGATATTATGATTGGTGAAGGCCCTGCTGCACGTAGTGTCAAGATTGACCTCAAGCCCTTCACACTGATTGGAGCAACCACCCGCGCTGGCATGTTAACTAACCCCTTGCGCGATCGCTTTGGTATTGTCGCCAGACTCGAGTTCTACACCACAGAAGAATTGACCAAAATTATTAATCGCTCAGCTAGCTTATTAAAGGCAACAATTGATCCAGCGGGATCGGTAGAGATTGCAAAGCGGGCTCGCGGCACTCCTCGTATTGCTAACCGCCTCTTGCGTCGTGTACGGGACTATGCCGAAGTTAAAGGTACTGGCACGATTACTAAAGATATGGCTGATGCTGCACTCAAAATGCTGGACGTTGATCCCAGTGGTTTTGATGTGATGGATAGAAAATTACTGGAGGCCATTTTGCACAAATTTGATGGCGGCCCAGTAGGCATTGATAACCTAGCAGCAGCCATTGGCGAAGAGCGCGATACGATTGAAGATGTTCTGGAGCCCTACTTAATTCAGCAGGGTTACCTACAGAGAACCTCGCGCGGTAGAGTAGCAACCAGACAGGCTTACGAGCACTTTGGATTAACGCCACCAAGCAACTCAGGAACTCTAGACTAAGCGAGCGTTACCTTAGCAAATTTTCGCTTACCCACTTGTACTACGTAAGTTCCCGCCTCAACCTTTAGCTGTTTATCAGTGATAGTTTCACCATCGATCTTCACACCGTTTTGTTCAATATTGCGATTAGCTTCAGATGTAGATGGAGCTAAGCCTGCAGCCTTCAAGAAATTGGCAACCCCCATGGGGGCGCCATCGAGTGTGACTTCGGGAATATTGTCTGGTATACCGCCTTTAGCGCGGTGATTAAAATCTTCCAAAGCTTTGTCAGCAGCAACTTCCGAGTGAAAGCGTGTCACGATCTCTTGACCGAGAAGCACCTTGCAGTCGCGTGGATTTCTACCGGCAGCAACTTCTTGCTTCATGAGATCAATTTCCGCCAGGGGGCGAAATGAGAGCAGAGTGAAGTAATCCCACATTAAGTCATCAGAGATACTCATGATCTTGCCGAACATCTCGCTAGCTGGCTCACTAATTCCAATGTAATTTCCCTTAGACTTACTCATCTTCTCAACGCCGTCTAGGCCAACGAGAAGGGGCATCGTCAAAATACATTGGGGCTCTTGGCCATACTCACGTTGCAGCTCACGGCCAACTAAGAGATTAAATTTTTGATCGGTACCACCAAGTTCTAGATCACTCTTTAACGCCACCGAGTCATAACCTTGCATCAAAGGATACAAAAATTCATGTACCGAAATCGGTACGCCACTGCGGTAGCGCTTTGTAAAGTCATCGCGCTCTAGCATCTGCGCCACCGTATATTTTGCCGCCAATTGAATCATGCCCCGTGCACCCAGCGGATCGCACCACTCACTGTTGTAACGCACTTCAGTCTTTGCGGGATCTAGAACCATGCTCGCTTGGCGATAATAGGTTTGGGCATTCACAGCAATTTCTTCTGCGGTTAAGGGTGGGCGTGTGGCGTTACGTCCTGAGGGATCGCCAATCATGCTTGTAAAGTCCCCGATCAAGAAAATGACCGTATGGCCTAAATCTTGCAACTGGCGTAACTTGTTCAAAACAACGGTATGCCCCAAATGAATATCCGGCGCTGTGGGATCTAAACCCAGCTTAATACGTAATGGAGTTCCTGTGGCCTGGCTACGGGCCAGTTTTTGGATCCAATCCGCCTCAACCAATAGTTCATCGCAACCCCTTTTAGTTACTTCAAGGGCTGCAAAAACTTCGGGAGTTAGTGGATATTTTTGCTCTGGTTTAGCCGTCATGCGAATTAGAGTTACTTAGTCGGTTAAATTAGTGTTTAGATTGCTAAAGCATAATTGTCGCATCCCTGAGAGCAGAACCTAGATACCGCATGAATAAACCCGCTTTCCTCTATATTGGCTTGATGTCTGGCACCAGCCTAGATGGGATCGATGCTGTCTTGGCCAAGATTGAGTCTGACGGGAGCGCCCACCTTGAAGAGGCGGTGAGTGTTGCTTTTGCACCAGAATTACGTCAATCTCTACTTGAGTTGCAAAGCCCTGGGAATAATGAGATTCATCGAGAAAATCAAGCAGCCAATGCCTTGGCTCTAGCTTATGCCAAAACGGTTCATCAGCTACTAACAAAGGCTGAACTGCAGCCCTCAGATATCACCGCCATTGGCGCCCATGGCCAAACCATCCGTCACCAAGCCCAACTTGCCGATCATCTAGCTTATACCCACCAAACACTCAATGCTGCCCTGCTGGCAGAAAAGACAGGGATTGATGTCATTGCTGACTTTAGAAGTCGGGATATGGCTGCAGGCGGGCATGGGGCGCCTTTAGTCCCCAGCTTTCATGCTCAGCAATTTGCCTCAAACGACAATACCGCTGTTCTGAATATTGGTGGCATTGCCAACCTCACACTTCTACCAGCAAATGGTGAGGTAGCAGGGTTTGATTGTGGGCCCGGAAATATGCTGATGGACGCTTGGATTGCAGAACAGCAAGGTCATGCCTTTGATGAAAACGGTACCTGGGCACTTCAAGGCAAAGTTAACGACGTCTTACTCAATCGCATGTTAACGGATTCTTTCTTTACCAAAGCACCACCGAAGAGTACTGGACGAGATGATTTCCATCTTGAATGGTTACAAAAATATATTGGGAATGAAAATATCAATGCAGAAGATGTACAAGCAACCCTGCTCCATTTGACAGCCATCGCTGCCTTACAAGCACTAGTGCAGCATGCCCCGCAAACCCAGAAACTGATTGTCTGTGGTGGTGGTGCACGCAATGCCGCACTGATGAATGTATTTAAAACCTACTCCGCCAAATTATTAACATCATCTGTAGAAATTGTGACGAGTGATACGCTTGGTATTGATCCACAACTCGTGGAAGGCCTTGCTTTTGCTTGGCTTGCATGGGCTCATAAAGAAAAACGGCCAGCAAATTTGCCGGCCGTTACGGGAGCGAAGGGTCCTAGAATCCTAGGTGCTTGCTATCCAGCTTAAGCTGAGAAAGAAGATCCACAACCAC
>CAIKGX010000146.1 GCA_903827075.1 uncultured beta proteobacterium
CTCACCTTTTGCTACTGCTTTTTGGATTCCAGAAGAAAAGCCGCCCTTTAGCGCTGCATAACATTTGGATTTCTTTGAAAAGGCAATATACATATTTGCGGTTAATACAGGCTTTGGTAGGAATTGAATCTTCGACAGAATTTTTAATTTACTAGCCTCCATCTTGCCTGGATAGGTGCCGATAATTAAATAATCAGCCTGCTTATTGATGAGCTGCTCAAATGCCAACGCAACACTGTTGGCTCTCACCACATTCAAATGATCCTTCATATAGGAATCAAATTGATTGCCATAGCTTTCGCCAAGATTGGTAACGCCTTTTAAACCCTTGAGATCCGACCATTCGGAAAACTTTATTTCTTCACCGCTTCTCAGCACAATGGAAACTGGGTCAAGCATATAAGGTGGCTCGATATAATTCATATAAGAAAGTCGAGCATTATCTTTATAAATTCCAAAAATAATATCTGCACGACCATCTTTAATGGCTTCTTGCGCTTTCTCCCATGAACCAAAATTAACAGAAGATACTTTTTCTACCTTTAGCTCTTTGGCAATTTTTATCACGAGCTCTGGTGAAGCCCCAATAATCTTTCCGTCAGAACCCCACGCTACGGGTGGATATGCAGGATGCCCGGTGATGACCAAGGCACTACAGTGCTCCGCCGCCTGGGCGATGTTGAAGGTCAATAAAACAGAAATTACTAGAGAGATAAATTTGCTCATATGGGCTTAAAGGGCTAAATAGGATTGAGATTTGCATGCGCAATAATTTGCCAACCAGCATCGCTTTTATTCCATACATCTAAACGATAGTGCATTTTTGGTGACATTGTTTTCCCTAGATAATTTTCAGGAACCTTAATCTGATAAGTCACAATTAAATTATCCTTAGACTGAGTTACCTTAATATTAGCGAGCTCATAGTTGCCTAATTTCTCAGCCTTAATTATGGCCATATTAAATGCTAAATCTTGTGCTCCTTTGGTGTTGATCGACTGAAAAGCAGGCGACATGATTTTGGTCAAACCTGCAATATCTTGGTTTTTTTGCTGATCCCACCACAATCTTTCAAGGCGCTCTCCTTCGGCCTGGGGATTAAAAGACGGCTGAGCAAACAGAGAAGAAGATAAACATAGCATCAATATAAAAGTGGAAAGAAATTTCATGTGCATCCCTATATAGGTTTTATTAAATCTAAAATTGAAAAAATGTGTGCTATTTCGAGAAGGTGGTTAGTCTTCCTTGCTAACTAAATCACCCTTAAATTTGCAAGGGCAACCATCTGCCAATTACCCTGATTTTTTGTCCAAACTGTGAGGCGTGGGCTAGATTGACCGGGAAGTCTTTTGCCGTCAATAGTTTCCACAACAGATTGAGTATGTGTCACAACCAGGCAATTACCTGACTGTGTAACTTTGAAGTTGCTTAAAATACAATCAGCAATCTTCTCATCCATAATCGTCTGAATCTCTGTAGCTCTATCACGGGCGCCATCAGCGTGGGCTGATTGAAATCCTGGGGCAAACATAGCATCAACAGCAGGCCAGTTGCAGGCGGTAATTTCAGCAATCAGTGATCGATAAAGGCGCTCGCCTTCTGCTGCAATATTGATGTCCATAACGGTATTTTTCTTAATGAAATTAATTAGGCTTTGCGCAAGACTCAGGCTTTATCAGGTCTGGGGTTTGTTCACCCAAATACACGCCAATGATCTTGACAGGTTTTTTTCCAGATACTTTACCTATATGACACCATTCAATGGCTTCAATATAGGAAGTTCCTGGTTTAAAAATTTTCTTACCTTTACTACCGTAATCTACCTCTAACTCACCCGAGACTACATAAATAAATAAGGGGATTGCATGTTTATGCAAAGAGGTTTGTTTGCCCACTGGAATATCAATATTAAATGCCTTAATCAGTGGCTGTCCTGCTGGGTATTTAAAATCTTGTCCCAAAATAGTTTTGGGTGATTGCTCTAGAGGGATTATTGATGCATGAATATCTTCATACGGAACACTTCCGTCAATGTGCGTCAGCGCCAGTAAATGAGATGATGAAAATGCAACTACCGAGAGGAATAAAAGCTTAAATAGATTCTGCAACAATTTACTATTTTTCATTAAAAGGCCTTCATAATTTGATGGGTAATATAAATAATTACCCCATTAAAGCAATGTAAATCATTTGATTTTTTTGATGTGGATACTTTTCAATTTAATTGATTAGTCTTTCACTAAAATATAACAGCATTATTTCAAATATATGACGATTTATTGATTCAATGGGAGGGTGAATTTTAGTACTTAAGCACTTGATGGTTTTATTGCTGAAATCTAAATAGACAGCTTCGTTTCTTGACGGGCGTTTTCTCGATTTAGGCCTGATGTCCAAGTATTGGTAGGCAAGCCTGTCTTTTCCAGAATCAATTTAGCGCGCTTGGATACGTCTTTCCACTCCACTTCTAGCTTCGGCCCCTTAAAAGCGATAGCTACTACATTGCAATCATGGGATTCAGGAAAGAGCAAAACGCGATCGTCAAAGGCTTCGCAGATGTTTTTGAGATTTACTTCAAAACTTTTGTGCCGAGAAAATAGGTTGACCGTCAGAATGCCTGGCTCTTTGAGAATATCGTAGCAACCTTTGTAGAAATCTAAGGAGCTAGCTGATGGTCCATCACAAATGGCGTCGTAGAGATCCACTTGTACAGCATCAAAATAGTTTTGAAATTTACTATTTTTAACAAATGATTTTGCATCTGTTTGGAGTGTTTCTAATCTGCGATCATCATCTGGGGTGAAAAACATACTTCTCGCAGAAACGATCACCGAAGGATTTAATTCAACAACTGTTGATTTGACTGCGGAACAATAGCGATGGGTGAACTTTGTTAAAGCACCTGTTCCCAAACCAAGCTGAGCAACCCTCATCCCGGGATTGGTCTCTAAAAATAGGAGCCAAGCCATCATTTGCTGGTTATATTCCAGATAGATCTCATCTGGATCGCGAATACGCATTGCCCCTTGAATCAGCTCACTGCCAAAATGCAGGTAGCGCACCCCGCCGCTTTCAGAAAACGTTACTGGCTCCATCAACATAGATTACTTAATCCGCCCAGCGGCGTGCGTTACGGAATAGACGCATCCACGGACTTGCCCCATCTGGAGTATCTAACCATTCTGGGGGGCACCAACTCATCTGTACCGATCTAAATACCCGCTCAGGATGGGGCATCATGACAGTAAAGCGGCCATCAGGTGTAGTGACACCTGTCAAGCCACCTGGTGAACCATTAGGATTCATTGGGTAAGTTTCAGTAGGATTACCTTGATGGTCTACAAAACGCATTGCTGCTAAGCCTTGCTCTTGTAATTTCATCAGATTGCCTTGTTGGCTAAAGTTGGCAAACCCTTCGCCATGAGCAATAGCAATCGGTAATTGACTGCCAGCCATACCTTGGGTAAAGATCGAAGGTGAAGGCATGACTTCAGCCATTACCAAGCGGGCTTCATATTGCTCGGACTGATTACGGGTGAACTTAGGCCAAGCTTGTGCACCGGGAATAATTCCGGAGAGGTTACTCATCATTTGGCAACCATTACAGACGCCTAAGGCAAAGCTATCTTGCCGTGCAAAGAAGGAGGAGAACTGATCTCTTAACTGTGCATTAAATAAAATGGTTTTTGCCCAACCCTCACCTGCGCCCAATACATCGCCATAACTAAAGCCACCACACGCAATCAGACCACGAAAGCTCTCCAAATGCGCTTTGCCTGAGAGTAAATCAGACATATGGACATCATAAGTATCAAAGCCTGCCCAATTAACGGCATAGGCCATCTCTACATGGGAGTTCACGCCCTGCTCACGCAGTATGGCAACTTTAGGTCTATCGTTCTTATTGATAAATGGTGACGCGATATCTTGCGCAATATCGAAGGTAATTTTTGGTGATATGCCTGGATCGGCAATATCATCTAAAAGGGCAAATTCACTATCGGCACATGATGGGTTATCGCGTAAACGGGCAATTTGATAACTTGTATTGGTCCACATCTTTTGCAATACTTCACGGGGCTGCGCAAAGATATTTTTAGCATCGCGCCAGATTTCAATACGACCGTTGGTATTGGGTTTAGCTATCACATGACTATAAGCGCTTAAACCGAGATTGCGCAAAAGAGCAAAGACCGCATCACGATCACTTCTACGAATCTGTATAACTGCGCCAAGCTCTTCATTAAACAAAGCGCGCATGGTTTGTTCATGACGACGGCCAGACACTTGTTGGGCCCAGTTCTTAGCATCACCCCAATCCTGTTCTTGTCCGACATCAACTGCAATCATGTCCACATTAATTGAAATCCCACAATGAGATGCAAAGGCCATTTCAGCTATACAAGCAAGCAAGCCACCATCAGAACGATCGTGATAAGCCAGTAATTGATTTGCCTTGCGCAATTGAATAATGGCGGCAGCCAATGCTTTGAGATCTTCTGGATGATCTACATTAGGGGCCAATTTACCCGATTGATTTAAGACTTGGGCCAAGATACTGCCGGCCATGCGGTTCTTACCACGACCTAAGTCAATCAAGATTAGTTCAGTTTCTAAATTGGCTCCCGACGAATCTGTTAACTGCAATACGGGTGTGCTCGTTTTACGCACATCTTGCACTTGAGCAAATGCAGAAATAATTAAGGAAACAGGTGAGACTACTTTCTTGGACTGATCGCCATCCTGCCATGCAGTCGCCATTGACAAGGAATCCTTACCTACCGGAATAGAAATGCCCAACGCTGGGCACAAATCCATACCAATCGCCTGAACTGAGTCATATAGCTTGGCGTCTTCACCAGGAGAACCACAGGCTGCCATCCAGTTAGCGGAAAGTTTGACATCTTCTAGGCGGTAAATATCCGCAGCCAATATATTAGTAATAGCCTCACCTACAGCCATTTTGGCGGCAGCTGGTGCATCGATCACCGCCAGAGGAGTCCGTTCACCCATGGACATCGCTTCACCGTGATAGCCCTTGTAATCCATGATGGTGACAGCGCAGTCAGCTACCGGAACTTGCCATGGCCCTACAAATGGATCACGAGCATTTAAACCACCAACCGTTCTGTCGCCAATCGTAATTAAGAATGACTTACTGGCAACCGTAGGCTGCTGCAAAACCCAAGCAATACATTGTGCTAAGTCTGCATCCGTAACATCGAGTTCATCAAACTGTTGCGCCACTCGTTTGACATCGCGATGCATGCGCGGTGGTTTGCCTAGCAATACTTCCATAGGCATATTTACAGGTAGCGCTTCATCTGAACCGCTAACTTGCTTGTCATCGCTTAATTGCAATTGACGCACGAGCGTTGCTTCACCAACTACTGCAAAAGGACAATGCTCACGCTCACAGAGTGATTTGAAGAGCTCTAAATCTTTAGATTCAATAGCCAGGACATAGCGCTCTTGAGATTCGTTACACCAAATCTCTGCTGGACTCATGCCGCTTTCCTCTAGGGGCACGCTGCGCAACTGAAAGTGAGCGCCTAAGCCAGCGCCATCAGCTAATTCGGGGAAGGCATTAGATAAGCCACCAGCACCCACATCATGAATCGATACGATGGGATTATTTTCGGCCATGGCGCGACAGGCATTAATCACTTCTTGCGCACGACGCTCCATCTCTGGGTTACCACGCTGTACTGAGTCAAAATCCAAGTCAGCAGTATTGGTTCCTGTGGTGACTGAACTCCCGGTAGCCCCACCCATACCAATGCGCATTCCCGGGCCACCAAGTTGAATTAGTAAGTGCCCTGTTTGAATTGCCTTCTTGGCCGTATGAATGGCATCAATACTGCCAATACCACCAGCAATCATGATGGGCTTGTGATAACCGCGACGTACACCCTCTAAGGTTTGTTCATATACACGGAAATAACCACCCAAAATAGGGCGACCGAATTCATTATTAAATGCCGCGCCGCCCAATGGGCCATCAATCATGATCTGCAGTGGCGTAGCAATACGGTCTGGCTTACCGTATTTTTCTGATTCCCAAGGTAGATCTGTCCCGGGAATATTTAAATTAGAAACAGAAAAGCCCGTTAAGCCCGCTTTAGGGCGTCCGCCAATACCAGTAGCTCCTTCATCCCGAATCTCGCCACCAGCGCCTGTGGAGGCTCCGGGAAATGGTGCAATCGCCGTAGGATGGTTATGCGTCTCCACCTTCATCAAGGTGTGGACTAAACGGGTATCTTTTTCATAGCGATGATCGCCGCCTTGAGGAACCCAAGTCTCTGATTCACATCCCACCATGACGGCAGAGTTATCAGAGTAGGCAACAATAGTACCTTCAGGATGGAGTTGATGTGTATTACGAATCATCGCAAAGAGGGATTTCTCCTGATCATCACCATCAATAGTCCAAGTGGAATTGAAAATCTTATGACGGCAATGTTCACTATTGGCCTGTGCAAACATAATGAGTTCAACATCACTGGGATTTCGCTCTAAACGAATAAAGCTATCAGCCAGATAAGTCACCTCATCATCCGATAGTGCCAAGCCTAGGGCTTGATTCGCTGTATCCAATGCTGCTCTACCCTCAGTTAATACAGGAATACGCGCTAATGGACGATCAGTTAAGGTTTGATACAAGGCGCTAGCTTCATTAGCATCACTAATAACGGCTTCTGTCATTCGATCATGTAGTGCAGCCAACACGAGCTGCTCTTGCTCGGGATTTAAGGGCTTCTTACTATTCCAACCATACTGCACACCACGCTCAATACGCAATATGTTCAGGCCGCATTGACGCGCAATATCCGTTGCTTTACTTGCCCATGGAGAAACAGTTCCAAAGCGAGGAATAGTAATTGCAGCTTGCTTAGCATTGCCTTTGCTAAATAATGAGGTCCCTGTTTTCAGCTTGGTGACAAAAGGTTGACCATAAGTTAACAGGCTAGCGAGCACCTCTTTATCCTTGGCACCGAGTTCAGACTCAGACCAAATGAAGTGGAGATACTGGGCCTCTATAGACTCAAGTTCAATTCCTTGGGCAGTAAGCGAGGCTAAAAGTCGCTGTTGGCGAAAGGCAGAAAGGGCATCAGCCCCGGGCAAGCAACAGAATGAAGACATCCCTAGATTATAAGGTTTTGGTTAAACCAAGCGTCCACCTTGAAGATGGAGTTGTCGGGTGCACCGTGCGGCCAAGGCAGGATCATGAGTGACCAAAACCAAGGTCGAGTGATTTTCCTGATTTAACTCAAAAAGGAGCTCAATAACCCGATTGCCGCTCACCTCATCTAGGCTGCCGGTGGGTTCATCAGCGAACAAAATGGCGGGGCGATTGATAAATGCCCTTGCTAAAGCCACGCGCTGCTGCTCACCGCCAGATAGCGTCTTAGGGAAATGATCTAGGCGGCTAGAAAGGCCTACTTTTTCTAGCCAATATTGCGCCTCCTTACGGGCTTCTAGCTCTGGTATACCTCTTAACTCTAGAGGCAGCATGACATTTTCAATGGCGTTTAGGTGAGGTAGCAATTGGAAGGACTGAAATACAAAGCCCACGTGCTCCCCCCGTAATTGGGCGCATCCATCTTCATCCAAATCTCCCAAAAGTTCGCCCATCAAGCTAATTTGGCCTGTACTGGGACGATCTAGGCCAGCCAATAGGCTAAGTAGAGTACTTTTGCCTGAACCTGAGCTACCTACAATAGCGATACTTTCACCACGCTCTATCTGCAAGCTAATGTCGTGCAAAATGGATAAGTCGCCATCGCTCGTGACAACAGTTTTGCCAACATGGCTGACATCGATGGTTTTGAAAGAATGACTCATGAGGGATATGGACTTTAGTTTTTTGATGATGAAGCGGATTGACTACTGGAATAAAAAATCCTGGTTCTTAGGCTTATTTTGCCTGTTTATTTCTATTTCCTCTTGGGCCCAAACAAATGCAGTCATATTGGTCTTGGGTGATAGTCTTTCAGCCGAGTATGGTTTGCCTCGTGGATCTGGTTGGGTCAGCCTCTTAGAACAACAGCTATCTAAGGAGCGCAGTCCTTGGCTGGTTTTTAATGCCAGCATTAGTGGTGAAACTACTGCTGGTGGCCTTTCCCAACTACCCTCACTTTTAAATCAAAAGAAGCCTGGGATAGTCATGATTGAGTTGGGCGCAAATGATGCTCTGCGAGGATTGTCCCTTGATGAGTCAAAAAACAATTTACAAAAAATGATTGTGATGAGTAAACAGTCAGGCGCCAAGGTATTGCTATTTGGTATGCAGATACCGCCAAACTATGGTCAAAAATACACCGCTCAATTTAAGGCCCTCTATCCTGCCTTAGCGAACAAAGAAAAGGTAGCGCTATTGCCCTTCTTCCTAGATGGTGTAGCTACAAAGCCTGAGTTATTTCAGGCAGACCGGATTCATCCGAATGTCCAAGCACAAAGCGTGCTCTTTAAAAACGTATGGGGCTCGATGGCCCCATATCATGCATTACTGAAAACAACTCCTTAAGCGCAATTTTTTCCTTAACTTCCTGCTCCACCGCTATTAGCGGGTTTAAGTGGATTGATTTCTTTCACGCCTGCAGTGTTACGCCAATACGCCATGAAACCAGCGAATTCAGACTGAGCAGCTAGCGCTTGAATTTGTTGAGCCTGAGCTTGATGAATTTTGGCATCTACTGCAGTAGGCTGACGAACCTGATCAATGCGATAGATAGTGATACCAACACCAGGATTGGATACAGACACCACTACCGGCAATTTATCAGAATTGACTGCCATGACATCATCCAAAGAAGGACCAACTAAATTTCCCGGTTTATTACGGGAGATCCATGTTGGACTGGCAAAGCCAGATGCATTTTTTGGATCTTTTTCTAAAGATGCAAACTTGTCTGTGGCAGCAGCAATAGCAAGCTTCTCGGCAGCGCGTTGGCTGACTTGGCGTCTTACTTCAGATGCCACCTCTTTATAGGGAAGAATCTGCGCAGGGTGGAGAGTCACTACACGAGCAGATACAAATACTCCAGGGGTAGTTTGAACTGCTTCAGTATTGCGTTTATTTTTAAGTGCTTCATCACCAAACAAAGATTGAACTACTTTGGGGTTGGCTAATGGATGATCTTTAGAAACCCCCGTAGCACCACTGCGAGTGACACCCTTTTGAGTTTGAATATTCAATTTCAACTTATCAGCAGCCGGCTTTAGGCTATCAGATTGGTCATAGGTGATATTGGCAAATTGATCAGCCTTTTCACCAAATATTTTGGAATCTTCTTTGGAATCAGCTTTGAGCACAATATATTCAACATCAATATATTCAGGGCTTTCAAAAAGCTTTGCGTTGGCATCATAAAAAGCCTGTAACTCTTCTGAGGTTGGGCTGACTTTACTTAAATAATCCTTGGCATTAAATTGCAAAGTCTGAACTTGACGTTCGGTCTCATACAAAGAGGAAACAATTTGTGCTAACTTGGGATGGGCTAACTCCGTTCTGGCAACGGAGTTCACTAATTGCGCTATTTTGAGATCAAAGCTTTGGCCAGCATAAAACTGCTCTTCATTCATCCCATTGCTAGCCAGCAATTGCTTAAAGCGCGCATCATCAAAACTACCATCTTGGCGATACAAGGCGCGAATTTGAGGAATCTTTTGCAAACTGTTTACTAATTCTTGCTTACCCACCTGGAGATGAAGATTAGATACCGCAAAACCTAAAATACGTTGCTGTAACAACTCGTTGAGTATTGCCTGGCGAAATGGCAAACTTTGCGCTATCTGAGGGCTTCCGCCAACGCGTTCAGCCTGTCTTTTGGCAGCCGCCTCTACTTCTTGAGCGGTAATGGGTTTACCGTTGACCTTCACAATGTCTGTCTCTTTATCCATAAACTCGGAATAACTGGAGATGCCAAATAGGGCAAAGGAAGGAACAATAAACAGCATCAAAACAAGCTGTAATATTTTTTGGTGCTTACGTACGGAATCAAACATGAATTAATCGCTAGGAAATGAAGTCAATGATGCGAGTGTACTAGGCTGAAGGTCTAGGAGATCTAGAAAGCCTGAAAAGAGCAAAGCCAAGTGCGATTGGGAAACTGGTGGGCGCTGACGGGATCGAACCGCCGACATTCTGCGTGTAAGGCAGACGCTCTACCATCTGAGCTAAGCGCCCCAATTTAATACAGACGAGATTGTAACCTAGAGTGGCAACAAAAGAAGGGTTCTTTATCAAATGCACCATAAAACTGCAAATAATTTGACTCCAAACCCTTCAAACATCAATGCTTCAGGACATCGCCGGTAGAAACCTTTTCATTAGCTTTGCTAGCTTCTGATGCCTTCTTAGCCAACTCTTCTGGCGTTGGATCGGGCAAAGCCTCTGGATTTCGTTCTAAGGCAAGTTCTAGCACTTTATCAATCCAGCGAACGGGAATGATCTCAATCGCATTCTTGACGTTATCAGGAATATCAATCAAATCTTTCACGTTTTCTTCAGGAATTAAGGCCAACTTGATTCCACCACGATGGGCTGCCAATAACTTTTCCTTTAGGCCGCCAATAGGCAATACTTCGCCGCGCAGAGTGATTTCACCAGTCATTGCAACGTCTGAACGAATGGGAATGCCCGTAAATACAGAGACCAAGGCGGTAGTAATCGCAATACCAGCAGATGGACCATCTTTAGGAGTAGCACCATCTGGGAAGTGAATATGAATATCTTTCTTCTCAAAGGCCTCGTCTGTAATGCCTAAGCGCCTTGCCCTGGAACGAACTACTGTACGAGCAGCTTCAACAGATTCCTTCATCACATCACCAATAGAACCGGTGCGAGTAATGACACCTTTTCCTGGCATGACAGCTGCTTCAATAGTTAACAAGTCACCGCCCACTTCAGTCCATGCCAGACCTGTTACCTGCCCAACTTGGTTTTCTTTTGCAGCCAAACCAAAGTCATACATGCGTACGGATAGGAATTTCTCTAAGTTATCTTCATTAACAACAATGGGAGCAGCTTCTTTTTTGAGCAAAAGTAGTTTGACTACTTTGCGGCAAACCTTGCTAATCTCACGCTCTAAAGAGCGAACGCCTGCTTCACGGGTGTAATAACGAATCATGGAGCGGACGGCGCTCTCTTCGATCTTGAGCTCATCTTTTTTAAGGCCATTATTTTTAATCTGCTTAGGGATTAAATAATTCATTGCAATATTGGTCTTCTCATCTTCCGTATAACCGGCCAAACGAATAATTTCCAAGCGATCTAAAAGCGGGCCAGGAATATTCAATGAGTTGGCTGTAGCAACAAACATCACATCAGACAGATCAAAATCAACTTCAACGTAATGATCTTGGAAGGTGTGATTTTGCTCGGGATCTAAAACCTCTAGCAATGCACTAGCAGGATCGCCACGGAAATCCATACCCATCTTGTCCACTTCATCTAGAAGGAACAGGGGATTACGAACACCCACCTTAGTTAAGCTAGAAAGGATCTTGCCTGGCATAGAGCCGATATAGGTACGGCGATGACCGCGGATTTCAGATTCATCACGTACACCACCTAATGCCATGCGCACAAACTTGCGATTCGTGGCACGAGCAATGGATTGACCTAGAGAGGTTTTACCAACACCCGGAGGACCCACTAAACAGAGGATTGGTGCCTTTACTCGATCAACACGCTGTTGAACCGCGAGGTACTCCAAAATGCGTTCTTTGACTTTATCCAGGCCGTAATGGTCTTCATCCAAGACTTTTTCAGCATTGGTCAGGTCATTATTAATTTTGCTTTTTTTCTTCCAAGGAAGATTCACCAAGGTATCTATGAAATTACGGATTACTGTGGCTTCAGCAGACATCGGTGACATGAGCTTGAGTTTTTTCAACTCAGACTCAGCTTTTTTCAAAGCCTCTTTTGGCATGCGAGCAGCCTTGATGCGCTTCTCAAGCTCTTCAAGATCGGCGCCCTCTTCACCCTCACCCAATTCTTTTTGAATGGCTTTCACTTGCTCATTTAAGTAGTACTCACGTTGACTCTTTTCCATCTGACGCTTCACGCGTCCACGGATACGCTTTTCTACTTGCAAGATATCGATCTCGCTTTCTAAATCAGCCAAGAGGCTTTCTAAGCGTTGCACTACATCGGTCATTTCAAGTAGGCGCTGTTTTTGCTCTAGCTTGACGGGAAGATGCGCGCAAATAGTATCTGCTAAACGGCCAGGATCATCGATGCCGCCTAATGAAGACAAAATTTCTTGAGGAACTTTTTTATTCAGTTTCACGTACTGGTCAAACTGAGCCATGATGGCGCGACGCAATGCTTCCGTCTCGTGCGCATCCAAAGCAGAAATAGCAGTGGGTGTTGCTTCGCAGCTAAAGTAGCCTAGGCTATCTTCAATTTGACTTACTTCTGCGCGCTGAACGCCTTCAACTAACACTTTTACCGTGCCATCAGGCAATTTCAGCATTTGGAGAATATTGGCGATGCAACCCACCTCATAGAGGTCCTCAACAGATGGCTCATCTTTAGCGGCCGTCTTTTGGGCGACTAAAAGGACATTTTTGCCAGTTTCCATCGCTGCTTCAAGGGCTTTAATGGATTTAGGGCGTCCCACAAACAAGGGGATCACCATATGGGGAAATACAACCACATCCCTTAATGGAAGCAGTGGCAGCTGAATAGGTTCAGAGGGTAGTAATAAGTGGCCAGGCATGGGGCAATTCCTCCAAAGTAGTCAATCCTCAAAAAACTCTAAAAATGTCTACCTACTATATACGGACATTATTTATGAATAGGATACTACCTATATGGGTGTGACCCAGTGAAAAACAAGAGGGAAATATGCTAAAAATGTGCAAAAAAGACCTAAATCAGGGTGAAAACCCTTAAAAACTAGGCCTTTTTGCTTAATTCAGCAGATTCATCATCCTGCTTGTATACCAAGATGGGTTTTCCGCCCTCCTGGATCGAACTTTCGTCGATGACTACCTTTTGAACATTCTTCAAAGATGGCAAGTCATACATGACATCCATTAAAGATCCTTCAAGGATTGAACGTAAACCGCGAGCACCGGTTTTACGGGCAATCGCCTTTTTGGCAATGGCCGATAAAGCGGCTGGACGAACTTCCAGTTCTGAGCCTTCCATGGTCAACAATGCCTGGTATTGCTTAACCAGAGCATTTTTAGGCTCTGTAAGGATCTCAATCAGAGCCTTCTCATCCAATTGCAGCAAAGTAGCGACTACTGGCAAACGGCCAATTAATTCTGGGATCAGGCCAAACTTAATTAAATCTTCTGGTTCCACTTCAATCAAGAGGTCGCTTACACCGCGATCATCTTTACCGGGCACTGTGGCATTAAATCCAATACCTGTCTTGGCAGTACGCTGTTGAATCACCTTCTCCAGGCCATCAAATGCCCCGCCACAGATAAACAAGATATTGGTGGTATCGACTTGTAAGAAGTCTTGATTGGGGTGTTTACGACCGCCCTGAGGTGGAACTGAAGCCATCGTGCCTTCAACCAACTTCAGCAAAGCTTGTTGCACACCCTCGCCGGAAACGTCACGGGTGATGGATGGGTTATCCGACTTACGGGAAATCTTATCAATCTCATCGATGTAAACAATCCCGCGCTGGGCTTTTTCAACGTTGTAGTCACAAGCTTGCAGTAGCTTTTGAATGATGTTTTCAACGTCTTCACCAACATAGCCTGCTTCAGTTAAGGTGGTGGCATCAGCCATCACAAATGGCACATCAAGCATACGAGCGAGTGTTTGAGCCAATAATGTTTTTCCTGAACCAGTCGGTCCAATCAACAAAATATTGCTCTTGGCCAATTCAACGCCATCGACCATGGCTTTAGCAGGAACTTTAGACTTCGCCTTGTCAGAACTCTTATCGGCTGCCTCAAGAGGCTTACCGTCTTTATCCAACTTTTCTTTTTTAGGCTTTGGTAAATATTGCAAGCGCTTGTAATGGTTGTACACCGCCACTGCTAAGTTTTTCTTAGCGTGATCTTGACCAATCACATACTGATCCAAGTTATCACGAATTTGATGGGGCGTTGGCAATGAGTCGTCGCCATCCTCTTTAGGGAGCTTAGCAATTTCTTCTTGAATGATGTCGGTACACAGATCAATACACTCATCACAGATAAAAACAGAGGGGCCAGCAATCAACTTTTTGACTTCATGCTGACTCTTGCCACAAAAAGAGCAATACAGAACTTTATCTGCGCTAGTAGTAGAGGTGGTATCGCTCAAGTTGTCAGCCTATGTAAATTAAGGACGCTTATCGATGACTTTATCGATCAAGCCATATTCTTGTGCTTGCTCAGCAGACATGAAATTATCGCGATCAGTATCTTTAGCAATGGTCTCGATAGTTTGACCAGTGCGGTCAGCCAGAATCTTATTGAGACGCTCACGCAAGTAAAGAATTTCACGGGCTTGGATTTCAATATCAGATGCTTGGCCACGGGCACCGCCTAATGGCTGATGAATCATGACGCGTGAATTTGGTAATGCATAACGTTTACCTTTTTCACCGGCACACAATAAAAACGCACCCATACTTGCCGCCATACCCATGCACAAGGTACTGACATGTGGCTTGATAAATTGCATGGTGTCGTAAATTGCTAAACCAGCCGATACCGAGCCGCCAGGTGAATTGATATACAGAGAAATTTCTTTATCTGGATTTTCACTCTCAAGGAAGAGCAGCTGCGCAATCACTAAATTGGCAGTTTGGTCATTTACTTCACCCACCAAAAAAACCACACGTTCTCTTAATAAACGCGAGTAGATGTCATAAGCTCTCTCACCTCGACCAGAGGTTTCGATCACCATCGGAACCAAGCCCAATCCTCGGGGCTCTACATTCTCAGATTGGAAATGATTCAGGTTCATGTGATCAGGCCTTTAGTGAATAGATGCTGAATAATATTAGTTAAGTTTGCTGAGTTCTTCAAAGCTCACTGTTTTATCAGTCACTTTAGCAAGTGATGTGAAATGCTTAATTACATTTTCCTCAAGCACCAAGTTTTCAATGTCTTTTAGACGGCTTGGATTGCTATAGAACCAACGAACCACTTCTTTCGGATCTTCGTACGTCGCAGCCTGCTCATCAATTTCAGCCTTAATTTGGTC
>CAIKGX010000147.1 GCA_903827075.1 uncultured beta proteobacterium
ACCCAACAGTAGTCGACCAATTTGGTCAGGCTACTGCCGCCCTGCTCCGCCAAGGTAGCCAATCCTTGCCCGCAGGTATTAAAGATCGCCTATACGCAGCGCGCCAAAAAGCACTTTCCGTCAGAAAACCAGAAAAAATACGTGTTCAGAAGCAGGTTTTAGTCAGCCCTACTGGAAACTGGTCATCTACATCAAACTCTATTTGGGATACGCTAGGTTGGGTAGCCCCTTTAATGGTCTTGGTATTCGGCTTAATCGGTATTGCCCAATGGCAAGAAGATTCCCGCATTAACGATATTGCCGAGGTAGATGCCGCTTTGCTAACCGATGATGTACCCCCTGATGCTTATGCTGACAGCGGCTTTATGAACTTTCTTAAAAATGGCCCTCTCGCAGACCCTGAAGATGGCCTAAATTCCTCTAAATCAAATAGCCCATCCTAAAGATCAATCGAGCCCTAAGCAGCACATGCCCAACATCTTTAGATCCCGTTTGAAAACGGCAGCTGTTAGCGCTCTGCTGATAATGGGCGCCTATGGCTTTAGTGGCTTTGGTATTTCAGCATATGCCCAAAACACTGGCGCACCCCACGGTAAAGCAACGGGTATTCCTGAGAAAAAACCAGATGGCACTTGGGAGAGTCTCAAACCAAACCAACAACAAATCCTTGCGCCACTCGAGAGCGACTGGGATTACATGCTTCCGGAGAGTCGCAAGAAATGGATGCAGGTTGCCAATCTGTATCCCAAGATGAGCGAGTTAGATCAACAACGCTTGCAATCCAGGATGGCCAGCTGGTCCAATCTATCGCAAAGAGACCGTCGCCTTGCACGTGAAAATTATTTAAGCAGCCTTAAATTCCCGGCAGAGAAAAAAGCTGAAGCTTGGAGTGCCTATCAAAAACTAAGTGATGAGCAAAAGAAAAAATTAGCCGAGGCGCAGGTAAAGAAAAAGCCTACCGCAACAAGCTCACCCAGCATGCAACAACATCCGGTAAACCCAACACCAACCTCACAGTTGCCACCGCGCGCTCCCAAGATCATTACCCCTACTGACACTATCCCCAGCCCACCAAGTGCATCTGGTACCAGCGATAGCGTGCCTACTAGTAACTAAGTAGGTCATGGCTCCATCTGAATTAAACGTATTACCTGCCCCCCAGTTTTGGCGCCGTGTTTCTTGCTCACTCTATGAGCAACTTGTCCTCCTAGGTGTGATTGCCCTTACCTTCTTAGTGCCCAATCTTGCTCTGGGAATCCTATTTGGCGTCTCCCTACCAAGCTGGATCACCTTTCTCTATCTTTATCTTGTGCTTGGTATTTACTTTGTTTGGTATTGGACTAAGTCTGGCCAAACTTTAGCAATGCAGACTTGGCGGATTCGAATGATTGGTGTTGGTGGTTTTACGCTCACTCGCAAACAAGCTATTTGGCGTTATGTTTACGGTTCTTTATGGATCTTGCCTTGCATCCTTTTGCAGTGGCTTTTTCAACTACAAAAGTGGCAGATTATTGAAATGCTCTTTACAGTTTCTTTGTTCCTCTGGCCTATCACAATCTATCT
>CAIKGX010000148.1 GCA_903827075.1 uncultured beta proteobacterium
CATGGGTTGGTATCGCACGTCGTTACCCACCAAACACCCGTTTATTCGGCAAAGTAACAAACTTGACTGACTACGGTGCGTTCGTTGAAATCGAGAGCGGTATCGAAGGTTTGGTACACGTTTCCGAAATGGACTGGACCAACAAGAATGTGGCCCCAAGTAAAGCGACTGCATTAGGAACTGAAGTTGAAGTCATGGTTCTGGATATTGATGAAGACAAGCGTCGTATTAGCCTGGGCATCAAGCAGTGCAAAGCAAATCCATGGGAAGAGTTCTCACGTGCTCAGCAAAAAGGCGACAAGCTGACTGGCGCAATCAAGTCGATTACCGACTTTGGTGTGTTCATTGGTTTGCCTGGCGGCATTGATGGCTTAGTGCATCTTTCTGATATCTCTTGGAATGAAGCCGGCGAAGAAGCTGTTAAGAAATACAAAAAAGGTGATGAAGTTGAAGCCACTGTATTGGCAATCGATGTTGAGAAGGAGCGTATCTCTCTTGGTATCAAACAATTGTCTGGCGACCCATTCAACAACTACACATCCGTAAGCGACAAGGGTAGCCTGGTTACCGGTACTGTGAAGGCTGTTGATGCTAAGGGTGCAACCATTCACTTGGCTGATGAAGTTGAGGCTTACTTGCGCGCTTCTGAGATCTCAACCGATCGCGTTGAAGATGCTCGCAATGTATTGAAAGAGGGCGATAGCGTTACTGCCATGATCATTAATATTGATCGTAAGTCACGCGTGATCAATCTTTCAATTAAAGCAAAAGACAGCTCTGATCAACAAGACGCTATGAGCAAACTCCAAGGTGATGCGCAGTCCGGCACAACCAACTTGGGTGCTTTGTTAAAAGCGAAGATGGACAATCAAGGCTAAAGCAATATCGCCGCTTTCCGTGTGGGGAGCGGCGGTTTTTATTGATAGATCATGTCAGATCAAGAGCAACAAGCAATCACCCGCTCCGAACTAGTGGAGAGCTTGGCGGAACAATTCCCCCAGCTGCTGCCTAGGGACGTGGAGTTGGCCGTGAAGACATTGTTAGACACCATGACTCATGCTTTGGCTGAGGGCAAACGTATTGAGTTGCGTGGTGTGGGTAGTTTTGTTTTGCATCATCGTCCTGCGCGTACTGGCCGCAATCCGAAGTCTGGTGAAAAAGTATTGATTCCAGAAAAACGAGTGCCACACTTTAAGCCTGGAAAAGAATTACGTGAGCGTGTTGATTACAAACCGCTAAAGCAAGTGGGCCCTAAAGAGGGTTCTGGTGCCTAGTCAAATAGCACATCAGCAGTGGTCCATTCGGGCCATTTTTTTATTTAAGCTCTGCACATCATGATCCAGATCGCTACTTCCTGGCTACTAGTTTTGCCTGTTATGTTTGGTATTGGCTGGTTGGCATCGCGCTGGGACTTGCGTCTTGAGAATCGTATGGATGAGCGCGAGCGTATGCGTCAGCAGCGCTCAACATTTAAAGGCTTAAGCCTTTTATTAAATGAGCAGCCCGATCAAGCTATTGAAACCTTGGTCAAGATAGCTCAGTTAGACCCAGAAACTATTGAATTGCACTTTGCCTTAGGGAATTTATTTCGTCGTCGCGGTGAAACTGAGCGGGCAATACGGGTGCATCAGCATTTAGCGAATCGAGATGATTTAAAACCACGTGATCGGGATCATGCCGCTTATGAGCTGGGCCGTGACTTTTTGCGAGCTGGCTTATTAGATCGTGCTGAGGCATCCTTAAATCGTGTGGGTGAAGGTAAGTTTGCTGCTCCAGCTAAAGAAAGCTTGCTCGAGATGTACCAGGTTGAGCGTGACTGGAAAAAAGCGATTATTGCCGCTAGTGAACTTGAGGTCTTGCAAGGTAAATCACACCATACTGAGATTGCTCAATTCCATTGCGAGTTGGGCCAAGAGGCCCTGCATCGCAAAGACTTGACTCAAGTAGACTCATCGGTACAGCAGGCTTTACTTGCTGTTCCAAATCATGCTCGCGCCCTCATTTTGCAAGGCGATTACTTAATGGCGATGGATCGTCCCGCACAGGCGATTGAAGCTTGGGATGTCGTTGCGCAAACCCATCCTGCTTATATGCATTTGTTAGCAGATCGCTGGATGGCAGCGCACCTTGCTTTAGATAAGGCTGATGCTGGCTTAACCCGTCTATGTCAGCTATTAAAGACCCAGGCTTCAGGTGAATTGCTTGATATTGTTCAAAAGCATATGACTATGATTCGCGGTCCTCAGGCTGCTGAAGTAATGTTGGTAGAGGTAATGCAGCACTCACCAAGCTTAAGTGCTCTATCCAAGTTGGCTGAGACGCGTTTGGTACTGGCCGAAAGTAATGGGTCAGCTGAGAGGATCTCCGATTTGCAGGCAACTTTAAAACTCTTAAAGCAACGCACTACCAGTTTGGCTCGCTACACCTGTGGAAACTGCGGTTTCCGTGCAAGACGTTTCTATTGGCAGTGCCCAGGCTGTAATCACTGGGAGGCATACTCTCCAAGACGTAGTGAGGGTGCAGTTCCTAGCGGTCCATCAATGTAATCAATTAATCAAATCGTCATTGAATGCGTGTGTAATGATGATCTGTGAAATTAACAACAACTTGGAGGCAATTTGAAGGTCACCATTATCGGTAGCGGTTACGTAGGTTTAGTGACAGGTGCCTGCTTAGCAGAGCAGGGCAACAATGTATTTTGTGTCGACGTAGACCCTAAAAAGATTGAGATTCTCAATTCAGGCGGAGTACCTATTTACGAGCCAGGCCTTAAAGAAATGATCGAGCGCAATCGCGCTGCTGGTCGCTTGCAGTTCTCCACAGATATTGCTGCCTCTGTTGCCCATGGTGAGATTCAGTTTATTGCCGTTGGCACCCCTCCCGATGAAGATGGTTCTGCTGATTTGCAGTACGTCGTAGCGGCAGCTCGCAATATTGGGCGTCATATGACCACCCCTAAAGTGATTGTCGATAAATCGACAGTCCCTGTAGGCACTGCCGATAAAGTGGCAGCTGCTATTAGCGAAGAGCTCCACAAAAGAGGCCTTTCTCCAGAACTGTGTTCCGTGGTCTCCAATCCCGAGTTTCTCAAAGAAGGCGCTGCCGTAGAAGACTTTATGCGCCCGGATCGAATTGTGATTGGCACGCAGAGTAATGCTGCTGGCCTCCATGCCAAAGAGCAAATGCGTAAACTCTATGCCCCTTTTAATCGTCACCATGAGCGTACCTATTACATGGATGTCAAAAGTGCTGAGCTCACCAAATATGCTGCCAATGCGATGTTAGCAACCCGCATCTCCTTTATGAACGAGTTGGCTAATCTAGCTGACTTAGTGGGCGCTGATATTGAAGCGGTGCGCCAGGGTATTGGTTCAGACTCTCGTATTGGCTATGGCTTTTTGTACTCCGGTACTGGATATGGCGGCTCTTGCTTTCCAAAAGATGTCTCGGCCCTATCTAAAACTGCCATTGAATACGGCCGGGATCTCAAGATCCTCGATGCTGTCGAAGCAGTGAATGAAGCGCAAAAATATATCTTGGTAGAAAAGATTGAAAAACGCTTTGGTAGTGACCTCTCTAATATGAAATTTGCCCTGTGGGGTTTGGCTTTCAAACCCAATACAGACGATATGCGTGAAGCGCCTAGTCGGGTGATCATCCAGGAGTTGGTCAAACGCGGTGCCCAGGTAGTCGCTTATGACCCCGTGGCGATGCCAGAAGCTTTGCATTGCCTAGATGCTGACTTTAAAGGCAATCCTGAGGGCTTAAAGAAAGTCTTGATGGTGGCTGACCCCATGACTGCATTGGATGATTGCGATGCCCTCGTGATTGTGACCGAGTGGAAGGCCTTTCGCAGCCCCGATTTTGATCTTCTGAAAGAAAAACTCAAACTCCCCATCATTTTTGATGGCCGTAACCTCTATGAGCCACAAGCCATGCAAGAATTAGGGATTGAGTACCAAGGCATTGGTCGTCATAATTAAAGAGAAGCAAAAAAGAATTCAATAGAGAGATTGGTGCCCTGTGGAAAAAGCGAACCGAGAACAATTTACAAAAGCCCGCTTATTGGTAGTGGGTGATGTCATGCTCGATCGCTATTGGTTTGGCGATACCAATCGTATTTCTCCAGAGGCCCCTGTCCCCGTTGTTCAGGTTGGTAAAATTGATGAGCGTTTAGGTGGTGCTGCCAACGTGGCGCGCAACGTGGCTGCTCTAGGTGCACAAACGACTATCTTGGGCGTAGTGGGTGATGATGAAGCTGGTAAGTGTGTTTCTGATTTGCTGCAGTCGAGTGGCGTTAATAGTCAATTAGAAATTGACGCTAAAGTTCCTACAACAGTCAAGTTGAGAGTGATTGCTCGGCAACAGCAGTTGATCCGCTTAGATTTTGAAGAGTCTCCCAGTGAGGTGGCCTTAGCTCATAAATTAGAGCGCTATGAAAAATTAGTAGGCGATGCAGATGTCGTCATCTTGTCTGATTATGGTAAAGGCGCACTGGGGCAAGTTGTCTTAATGATTGAACAAGCTCGCGCCCAGAACAAGGTGATACTCGTTGATCCCAAGGGCGATGATTATGCTAAATATCGCGGCGCCACGGTCTTAACGCCTAATCGTAGCGAGCTACGTCAGGTAGTTGGTCAGTGGACAAGTGAAGAAGATTTAACTCGTAAGGCTCAAGATTTACGCCGCTCATTAGATCTCGAGGCATTGCTTTTAACTCGCTCTGAAGAGGGGATGAGTTTGTATACCGAGGCGGGTGTGAGTCACGTTAAAGCTTTGGCGCGCGAAGTATTTGATGTTTCTGGGGCTGGCGACACCGTGATAGCTACCTTAGCTGTTGCTATGGCCGCTCAGTGGCCATTAGAAAAAGCCATGG
>CAIKGX010000149.1 GCA_903827075.1 uncultured beta proteobacterium
CTCTGGCTGGTAGTAATCGTAGTAACTGACAAAATACTCCACTGCATTGCGGGGGAAAAACTCCCTAAATTCACTATAGAGCTGAGCAGCTAAGGTCTTATTTGGGGCAAAAATGATAGCGGGACGGCCAGTCCTGGCAATCACATTGGCCATCGTAAAAGTCTTGCCTGAGCCGGTAACCCCCAAAAGAGTCTGGAAGGTCAAACCATCATCAATTCCAGCTACTAGGGCGTCAATTGCGGCTGGCTGATCTCCAGCAGGTGGAAATGGCTGATAGAGATGAAACGGAGAATCTGGGAAGGAGACAAATTTTGCTGGATCTAAGTCATGACCCACTTCGCCCAAGGGATCGGCCACTGGGGCTTTTTGGCTTTCAGTGGCCAGGGAATTTGGTGAATTTTTAGGGAACTTAGGAGGCATCTCAGCTATCATTTCACCTGTGAGTTTTAATCACAGCGAATTTTGAACAAACATTGATTTTGCCGTTTTTATTTGGAAATAGTTGAATCTGGCAGTCAAAACAGCCAATTAAGCTAAATTTAAGTGAATTTAACGTCAATTAACGTAGAAAACATCCTTAATTACCCTCTCGATCCCCAAATGACCCTTTTTACCTCCGTCCAATTAGCCCCTAAAGACCCTATTTTTGGCCTCACAGAAGCCTATGTAGCTGATCAACGAGCAGATAAAGTTAACCTTGGTGTAGGTGTTTATTACACCGACGAGGGCAAGATCCCTCTTTTAAAGGCAGTTATTGAGGCAGAAGAGGCTATTGTCGCCAAACATTCTCCACGGGGTTATATCCCAATTGAAGGTCCTAACCCTTACAACACTGCAGTACAAACGCTTCTGTTTGGTGCAGATTCTGCTTTGATTCAAGATGGTCGCGTAGTGACTGCAGAATGTATCGGTGGTACTGGTGCGCTTCGTGTTGGTGCTGACTTTATTCAGCGTTTAAATTTGAATGCACCTACTGCGATCAGCAATCCCACTTGGGAAAACCATCGCGGTATTTTTGAGTCTGCTGGCTTTGAAGTCATTGAGTACACCTACTTTGATGCCAAGACCCGTGGCGTAGATTTTGACGGCATGGTGAAATCCCTAGAGTCATTTCCTAAGAACACTACTGTATTGCTGCATGCCTGTTGCCACAACCCAACCGGCGCCGATATGACTGAAGCACAGTGGGTTCAAGTGATTGACATCTGCAAAACAAAACAGCTCATTCCCTTCTTGGATATGGCTTACCAGGGCTTTGCTGCCGGCATTGAGCAAGATGGTATTGCAGTTCGCTTGTTTGCAAAATCTGGTATGTCATTTTTTGTATCAAGCTCATTCTCTAAATCCTTTTCCTTATATGGTGAACGCGTTGGCGCCTTATCAATCATCACCGATAGCAAAGAGGAATCAACTCGCGTCTTATCACAACTAAAGCGGGTAATTCGTACGAACTACTCCAACCCTCCAACCCATGGTGCTGCCATTGCGGCTGCCGTACTCAATTCACCAGAACTTCGAAAACTTTGGGAAGAGGAGTTGGCCCAGATGCGTGATCGCATTAAATTGATGCGCGAATCGCTAGTCACTAAATTGGCTGCTGCTGGTGTGAAACAGGATTTTGAATTTATAAAGGCTCAACGTGGGATGTTTTCGTACTCAGGGTTAACACCTGAACAAGTTGAGCGTTTACAAAAGGAAGATGGCATTTATGCCCTCTCCACTGGTCGTATTTGCGTCGCTGCCATCAATACCAAAAATATTGATAAGGTAGCTACTGCGATCGCCCGCGTTTTAGCGTAACAAGCGGTTACACTGTTTTTCTGGAGGCACCATGCTATATCAGTTACATGAATTTCAAAAAGCGTTACTTCAACCCGTTAGCTCATGGGCTCGCGCTGCTTCTGAAGCGTTCATCAATGCTTCTAACCCCGCATCTAAGGTGCCAGGTTCTGAGCGTTTAGCAGCTAGTTATGAATTGCTCTACCGTTTAGGTAAGAACTATAAGAAGCCAGAGTTTGGAATTCGTGCAGTGCAAGCACACGGTCGTGAAGTTGCTATTCATGAAAGAACTACATTAGCAAAACCATTTTGCAATCTGATTCGTTTCAAACGTTTTTCTGATGATGTAGAAGTTATTCAGAAATTAAAAGATGATCCTGTAGTGCTGGTGGTCGCCCCCCTCTCTGGACATCACTCCACCTTACTACGCGATACAGTACGTACCTTATTACAAGACCATAAGGTCTATATCACCGATTGGATTGATGCACGTTTAGTGCCTGCCGAAGATGGCGATTTTGGTTTAGATGACTATGTCCACTACATCCAAGATTTCATTCGCACTATCGGCGCAGAAAACTTGCACGTGATTTCTGTATGTCAGCCAACCGTACCGACATTAGGAGCCATCTCCTTAATGGCCTCTGCTGGTGAAGCAACCCCTGCTTCCATGATCATGATGGGTGGTCCAATTGATGCCCGTAAATCACCTACCGCTGTGAATAATTTGGCTGACCAAAAATCATACGACTGGTTTGAAAGCCATGTGGTTTACAAAGTTCCGCCAAATTATCCGGGTGCCGGTCGTCGTGTTTACCCAGGCTTCTTGCAGCACACTGGCTTTATTGCCATGAACCCACAAAACCATCTGCAATCTCACTGGGATTATTTCCAGAACTTAGTGCGCGGCGATGATCAGGATGCTGAATCGCATATTCGCTTCTACGATGAGTACAACGCTGTCTTGGATATGGATGCGAAATACTATTTGGATACGATTAAAACCGTATTTCAGGATTACTCTTTGCCTAATGGCACTTGGGAAGTCGCTGGAACTCTAGTAAAACCACAAGATATTAAGAATACTTCTCTGCTCACCATTGAAGGTGAATTAGACGATATCTCTGGTAGCGGTCAAACTAGTGCTGCACACGATCTTTGCCCAGGCATTCCAAAAGCAAATAAAGATCATTACGAAGTAGCAGGCGCTGGTCACTACGGCATTTTCTCTGGCCGTCGTTGGCGCGATAAAGTCTACCCAAAGATTAAGTCCTTTATTCGTGAGCACCAAGGTGTGCAAAAGAAAACAAGGGCCCGGCCTCCTAAATTAGAAGGCTCTCAGTCCGCTTAAATGAGTGGGGGCCATCGCCCCTACTTTTTTAGTCTTTCTGCAATGCAATGAAGCTCGATCAGGCGAAACTACTTACCGATCGCCTGGAAGATGTTCTTCCCCAAACCCAGTGCACTAAATGTGGCTACCCGGATTGCAGAGGGTATGCGCAGGCCTTAGCAACAGGCGATGTCTTGCCCAATCGCTGCCCTCCCGGGGGTGTAGAGGGCATCAAAAGACTCTGCCAAATTCTGACACCCATCTACCCACAAGATGCCTTTGATCTGCACCCCACAATAGATCCTAAATGCGGTGTAGAACGTCCTAGGCCTGTTGCCTTCATCGATCCCCAGACATGCATTGGTTGCACCCTATGTATCCAGGCGTGCCCAGTAGATGCCATTGTGGGGGCTTCAAAACAAATGCATGTGGTGCTCAGTAATTGGTGCACCGGTTGTGATCTGTGTATTCCGCCATGCCCGGTAGATTGCATCACCATGATTGATGTGACGGACGTACAAACGGGTTGGGACGCCTGGTCGATCAATCTGGCTGATATAGCACGAGTACGCTATCACGCACGGGATCTTCGATTAGATCGCGAAGAAAAAGACAATGATGCTCGACTAGCCAAAAAGGCTGCAGCAAAATTAGCCCTTGTGAATGCAGAAGACCCAAGTTCAGAAGAGGCCAAGAAAGAACAAGAGCGAAAGCGCGCCATTATTGCCGCCGCCATGGCAAGGGCACAACAGAAGAAATGATGAACATTGAAAAGCGCCGGGCTTTCTTTGAGCAACTCAAGGCAAATAATCCCCACCCTGAAACTGAACTGGAATACAGCTCCCCCTTTGAATTACTCATTGCAGTATTGCTATCAGCCCAAGCAACCGATGTTTCAGTCAATAAAGGTACGCGTCAGTTATTCAAGATCGCCAATACCCCTCAGGCGCTGCTCGATTTGGGCGAAGAAGGAGTTAAGCCCTACATCCAGCATATTGGTCTATTCAACTCAAAAGGTCGACATATCCAGCAGACCTGTCAACTACTGCTTGATAGACATGATGGCAAAGTTCCACAAAATCGCGAAGAACTAGAGGCTCTTCCTGGTGTTGGCAGAAAGACGGCTAATGTCATTCTCAATACCGCCTTTGGGCAGCCAACCATTGCCGTGGATACCCATATCTTTCGAGTTTCTAACCGCACTGGCTTAGCGCCCGGTAAGGATGTAGTGAAAGTCGAAGAGCAATTACTCAAGCGCGTTCCTAAAGAATTTATGCAGGATGCACACCATTGGCTTATTCTGCATGGCAGATATACCTGCAAAGCGCGAAGCCCCGATTGCGCTCAATGTATCGTTGAGCCCCTCTGTAGCTTTAAACACAAGACCGGAAAAGGAAAAGTGCGTGGCGATATTTAATCCAACTCGTGAAGAAGTGCGTCGCTTTTTCTGTGACACCTGGAAAAAGAAAACCGAGAATCACATTCTCACTCCAATGGAGATGCTGGCTAGTGATTGGATGGAAAAACATCCTGAATATCACACTCAATTAGCTAACCCTGAGGGCGCCATCGAACAAGACTACACGCCTGAACGCGGTGAAACCAATCCCTTTTTACATCTCTCAATGCACCTATCGATTAGCGAACAAATCTCAATTGACCAACCGCCTGGCATTAAGGCCATTGCAGAAAAACTCACCCAAAAACTGGAATCTGAACATGAAGCACAACATCTCATGATGGAGTGCTTGGGGCAAGTAATGTGGGAATCACAACGGGAAGGCAAACCCCTCAATCCAGAAAACTATCTTGAGGCTTTAAAAAAGCTGAATTAAAGCAAGGCAATGCATCTGCGTGGCTATTTTGCTACCAAGCTTTCACTAGGCCTACCAAAATACCAGCCCTGGAAGTAATCGCAGCCTTTTGAGAGGAGCCACTCAAACTGCGCTTGGGTCTCCACCCCTTCAGCAATCACTTTTATCCCAAGCCCTCGAGCCAATCTCAGCACATTGTTTGCAATGGCCTCATCATCAACACTGATTCCTAATCCCGCTACAAAAGACTTATCAATCTTTAGATATTGAATGGGGAGTTTTTGCAAATAGGTCAGCGAAGAGAAGCCCGTACCAAAATCATCAAGAGCAAATTTCACACCTTGCTTATTAAGAAACAGCATGACTTCAATCGCTGCATCTACATTCCCAATATTAATACTCTCAGTGATTTCAAGATGAATCCGATTCATTGGAATATGAAATTGCTCACAACTAGCAATAAATTTCTTAGCAAAACCCAAGTTCATCAACTGATGGGCGCTAATGTTGATCATGACATCAGGCTGCTGATCATTTTCTGGGGAATTCCAAAGATCTTGATTGCTGAAAATATTTTCAATAATGACGTTACCCACTTCGACAATCAAACCATTTTTTTCGGCAAATGGAATAAAGTCATCCGGCATGACTATTCCGAATTCAGGATCGTTCCAACGCGCTAAAGCCTCATAGGCCACTACGTCTTGGTTGCGATCGACTACTGGTTGATACACGGTCGATATTTGTTTTAATGCGCAGGCATTCTTTAAGCGAGCAAAATAATTACTTTTTTGCTTAAATTGCTCCATTAAACTCAAATCAAAGAAGCGGTGATGGAGATGTGGATCACTCTTGGC
>CAIKGX010000150.1 GCA_903827075.1 uncultured beta proteobacterium
ACTCCGGAAAAGCAGTCAGTATCAAAACTTAAGCTCGACGCAGGATTTAATGCCAAGCTTTGCAATTCAAGGTAGTGACTTCATCCTAGATACGCCAAGGATGGCCGCAGTTCCAACCAAGCACTTAAAAAAGGAAATTGGGACTCTAAAAGATCAACAACATATAGTCATGGCCGCTATTAATAGACTGTTTCACGGTTTCTAACGGGATTAAAATTCATTATGAATTCCACTGTTAGCGCCCCAATTTCCTTTGATTACCCCCGGCAAAATGCTGCCGGGGCTACCTGCACCGCCCAAGCTTGGGCCAAAACCCCTCCTCACTTAGCTGATGCTGAAAAAGCTGCCGTCATTGCGCGCATTAAGCAACTCTTAATTGAGAATGATGCCGCTTTGGTGGCCCACTATTATGTCGATGGCGATATTCAAGACTTGGCTCTAGAAACTGGTGGTTATGTTGCCGATTCTTTAGAGATGGCCCGCTTTGGTAAAAACCACCCTGCTAAGAATCTGATTGTTGCCGGTGTGCGCTTTATGGGAGAGTCTGCCAAGATTCTCAGTCCCGAGAAGCGCGTATTTATGCCAGACTTAGATGCCACCTGCTCTTTAGATTTGGGTTGTGATGCCAGTGACTTTGCTGCCTTTCGCGCTGCACATCCTGATCGGGTTGTCGTGGTCTACGCCAATACCAGCGCTGCTGTTAAAGCACAGGCGGATTGGATGGTGACTAGTTCATGCGCTTTAGCGATCGTGCATCAACTCAAAGTTGAAGGTAAAAAAATTCTGTGGGCACCAGATCGTCATTTGGGTCGTTATATTCAGGAGCAAACTGGCGCAGACATGTTGCTATGGAATGGCGCCTGTATTGTTCATGATGAATTTAAAGCAGTGGAATTACAGATTTTAAAGGCGTCACATCCCAATGCCCTGATTTTGGTTCATCCAGAATCACCGCAAGCAGTCGTTGATCTTGCCGATGTGGTGGGCTCTACCTCTGCCATGATTAAAGCCGTGGTAGAAGGCTCTGCTACTGAATATATCGTGGCAACGGATAATGGCATCTTGCATCGCATGCGCCAACTTGCCCCTAATAAGAAGCTGATTGAAGCTCCTACTGCCGGCAATAGCGCTACTTGTAAGAGTTGTGCCCATTGCCCGTGGATGGCTATGAATGGTTTACAAGGAATTTTGGATTGCCTTGAGAATGCTTCTGGTGAAATTTTGATTGGGGAAGATGTTCGTGTTAAAGCACTCGGCTGCATCGGGCGCATGCTCGACTTCACCCAGGATCACCCCGACCTTCTTGCAAAAGCCCAGCATGGTTTTGTGAAGAATATCGGCGCTGCCTAATTACATTTTTTGACTGAATACGTATGTTTGATTACAACGAAACCTTAGAGCAAGCCCGCCAACGTAATATTACCGATGCACTCATGGAAGATATTGGCAAGAATGATTGGACGGCTCAGTTGGTTCCCAATAAGTCTGTGCAAGCACAACTGATCGTGCGTCAAGCAGCAGTTCTGTGTGGGGTGGATTGGTTTGAAGGTGCTCTCAAGAAGTTAGACTCTGCCGCTACAGTCACCTGGCACTACATGGAAGGCGATATGATGGCGGCCGATACCAAGGTCTGCGACATCACAGCTAATTCAAGAGCCTTACTCTCCGCTGAGCGCCCCTGTATTAACTTCTTACAAACATTGTCTTGGACTGCCAGCATTACCCGTCAGCACGTTGATGCGATTGCAGGGGCAAGCCCTAACCCTAAAGGCTGTGCTGTGCTCGATACACGCAAAACTATTCCCGGACTACGCCAAGCGCAAAAATATGCAGTACGAGTTGGTGGTGGTCAAAATCAACGCCTTGCTTTATGGCATGGCATTCTGATTAAAGAAAATCATATTGCCGCTGCAGGCGGTATAGCTGCGGCACTGAAAGCTGCGGCAGAATTACATTCTGGGGTGGATATTCAGATTGAGGTGGAGACTTTTGCTGAACTAGAAGAGGCCCTAGCAGCTGGTGCAAAAAGCATCCTCATTGATAACTTCACTACCGAGCAAATGAAAGAGGCTGTTGCTTTTACGAATGGCAAAGCCTTGCTTGAGGCTTCAGGTGGTATCAACTTAGATCAAATGCGCGCGATTGCCGCCACCGGCGTTGATCGCATCTCTCTCGGTAAGCTCACCAAGGATGTGAATGCAGTGGATTTTTCGATGCGCATTTTGTAGCACCCACCCATTAAGAAGCTGCCGCCCTACAAGCAAAATCTAAGAAAATTATTTCTGAAAAACTAGCCATAAAGAAATCTGAGAATTTTATAAAGAATCCTAGGCTCAGTTAGCCTCTGGCTTACACCCCATTCAAACCCTGCCGATATTGCGCGGGGTTTTTCTTTTTTAGACTTAAGCCTATGTATTTATTAGGCTTTCAGTCTTTGAGAGTTTAATTTATGTATTGACATTAATTATTTTTGTATATACATTAATG
>CAIKGX010000151.1 GCA_903827075.1 uncultured beta proteobacterium
CATTTAATAGAGTATGTGTACCCTGTGACATAGACAAAGCTTGAATATTAAACTTTGCTCGATTATCATATACCCACTGTAATGCTGAATTTAGCACTTTTTCATTGACTACTTGTCGTGTACCGTTAGCAGTATTTCCAACAATTCGAATAAATACAATATTCATATTTGGATTAGTTTGAAGAGCAGATGAAGTCATTTGTGTTCCATGATCAAATCCATTTGTTTTCATAAAGTTCAATGGCATACCAGCAGCGCCAGTGCCTTCCATAAATTGTTTTCCATTTGGACAGGTTGACCATTCAATAAAACAAACTTCGTATACAATCTTATCCTTAAATTCTGGAATAGATGTATCAACTGCAGTATCAATGCAGTGGAACGATAGTTTTAGTGAGCAAGTACTCTGTTTTACCAACAACATTCCTCAACGTGATGGTGGTACCCACCTAACAGGTTTGCGTGCGGCAATGACACGAGTCATCAATAAATATATTGATGAGAATGAGGTGGCCAAAAAAGCGAAGGTGGAGATTTCTGGTGAGGATATGCGTGAGGGCCTTACTTGCGTCTTATCTGTAAAAGTTCCTGAACCAAAATTTTCCAGCCAAACAAAAGACAAACTTGTCTCTAGCGAGGTTCGTGGCCCTATAGAAGAAATTGTTGCAGAAGCGCTTAGCGCGTATTTGCAAGAGCGCCCCGCAGACGCAAAAATTCTTTGTGGAAAAATTGTAGATGCAGCGCGCGCTCGAGAAGCGGCACGCAAAGCGCGTGACATGACTCGGCGTAAAGGGGTATTGGATGGCCTAGGATTACCTGGAAAGTTGGCAGACTGCCAAGAGAAAGACCCCACCAAGTCAGAATTATTTATTGTGGAGGGAGACTCTGCCGGAGGCTCAGCAAAGCAGGGCCGCGATCGTCGCTTTCAAGCGATTCTTCCTTTGAAAGGAAAAATTCTGAATGTAGAGAAGGCGCGCTTTGATAAGATGCTAGCAAGCCAAGAGGTAGTTACCTTAATTACTGTGCTTGGAACGGGCATTGGAATTGAGGAATACAAGGCTGATAAGTTACGTTATCACCGCATCATTATCATGACCGATGCGGACGTGGATGGCAGCCATATTCGCACCCTTCTCCTTACCTTCTTTTATAGACAAATGCCCGAGTTAATTGAGCGGGGCCATATTTATATTGCTCAACCCCCACTTTATAAAGTGAAGTTTGGTAAAAACGAACAGTATATTAAGGATGATGCCGAGTTAAATCAACTCCTACTCAAGATTGCTTTAGAGTCTGCCTCCTTACAAACCCCTTCTGGGGAAATTATTGAGGGTGCCGCCTTAGGTGAGTTGGCCGCCCACTATCAAGTGATTCAATCTATTGTTGATCGCTTATCACGCACCATCGACGAAGATGCTCTTCGTGCAATAGCGTCTGGCACTCAATTAAACCTAGATACCGAAAAGTCTGCACAAGACTCTGCCGAGAGATTGGCGGCAGCTCTTGCAGATACGTTAAACCCATTGGCGCTAGCACCAGAAATTATTGTGCAAAAAGAAGAGCGCACTGACCGTTACAAGCTACTTTTATCGCGACGCATTCACGGCAACCTAAAGTTGTCAGCAATTAACTCTGACTTTGTTCATGGTGATGATTATCAAAGCCTCGCAAACGCGGCGGCAGTCTTATCTGGGAAAGTGCTGCCAGGATCTAAGGTTCGCCGTGGCGACCCAGACAAAAATCAAAAAGAGCAATCCATTCAAAACTTTAGAGCCGCCTTTACTTGGTTACTATCAGA
>CAIKGX010000152.1 GCA_903827075.1 uncultured beta proteobacterium
CCTTTGTAAATATTGCCTTTGCGTTGTTCACGACCAGCAGCTTCGATATCAATATCGATGAGTTTTTGACCATCAACGATGGCAACTCGCAACTCTTCTTGCTGAGTTGCATTAAATAACATGCGTTTCATAACACTCTCCTATGGGGGAGGGCGTCGCTGCGCGCTGCGATAGAGTGAAGTTAGCAAGCACTTGGGGCATAGCCCACCAGCGGCTTTGGAGTGTGGATCAAGCAAAACTAGGCATATCTTGCCTAGTACGCTGACTTAAACCTTAGTTCAATCAGCGCCACACTTGACGATCGCCGCAGAGACCTCCTTTAGGTCATCAATGCAGGCGCGCGCCTGAAAACTGTCTTCTAATCGCGGGTCGCGGCATACGGCACACCAACCCTGCGCCTCATTACAACGGGGGAGGGGCGACCCCGGGAGTCTATTAAGGGCGACTCCAAGCTCCACGATACAAACCTGAATCAGGCTGGTCTCGGGCCAATAAATTGGCTAGAGCGTTGATTATACGGCACAAGTTGAATGACAATGGGGTATTGTTAAGTCCCTCGCCGAGGTGGCGAGAGAGATAAATCATGAAACCCGAATCCATTAATCAGCCCCCTAAGGCAAAAGCAGCCACTGCACCCGCCGTTCACCTGCAGACCATTGGTCCAGAAGAGGCAGGGCAGCGATTGGATAACTACCTCTTACGTTGGGCAAAAGGGGTACCCAAAAGCCATGTTTATCGGATTATTCGCTCCGGTGAGGTGCGAGTAAACAAGAAGCGAGCAGAGCCAACGACCCGCTTAATCGAGGGCGACATTGTGAGATTACCCCCTGTTCGATTGGCTGAGCCTGCCCAAATGGCAGCAGTCAATAGCGCTCAAACGAAGTCACGGGCACGAGGCTATTCCGACAAAATGCCCATTCTTTACGAGGACGACGCTCTATTAATAGTCAACAAACCAACTGGTTTGGCAGTCCATGGTGGATCAGGTATTGCACTTGGCGTGATCGAAACCTTGCGGATTACCCGTCCTGAGCTGAAATTCTTGGAATTGGTCCATCGCTTAGATCGAGACACTTCGGGAGTCTTACTTTTGGCCAAGAAACGCAGTGCCTTGGTGGAGATGCATCGCCAAATTCGGGAAGGGCAAACAGATAAGCGATATTTCTTACTGGCCCATGGGGAGATTGTTCAGGGCTCTGGAGTAATGCAGCTCAAGTTCCCGCTTCATAAATATTTACTCCCTAATGGTGAGCGCCGTGTACGAGTTGATCCGAATGGCTTGCCAAGTCACACAGCATTGCGTGTGAGCCAGGTATTGAAGCGAGAAGATGTTGCTATTACCTTGGCCGAAGCGCAGTTAAAGACGGGCCGCACCCATCAAATACGCGTGCACCTTCAAAAGCTTGGGCACTCTATCTTGGGTGATGATAAGTACGGATTTGAAGATCAGGATAAGGTGATTAAATCCAAGCGCCTATATTTACACGCTCACCTCGCTGGTTTTACGCATCCCCGTACCGGTGAAAAAATGCGTATTGAGTCACCATTGCCTGAAGAATTTATGGCAATGATGAAAGGCTTCGAGCCAGCACCTGAAAATCATTAAGCCAGTCGATAGATCTAGAAATGATGCAAGAGCAAAAACTCGATAGGCGCTATGACCTCATTGTGTGGGATTGGGATGGAACCATCATGGATTCCACGCCTACGATTGTGCATTGCATACAGCAGTCTTGCCGTGATTTAGGCTTCAAAGTGCCCGATGATTCTTTGGCCAGCTCAGTCATTGGTTTAGGTATTCAAGATTCCTTGCGCAGAGCCGTCCCCTGGATTGAGCCAATACACTTCCCCAAACTGACGGAACGCTTTCGCTATCACTATCTAGCTAAAGATCACGAGCTCCATTTGTTTAGCGGTATTCGGGAGTTGTTAGAAGACTTACGCGAAGATGGCTATCTACTGGGAGTGGCGACTGGCAAATCTCGTGTGGGTTTGGATCGCTCCTTGGCCCATCATCAGATTGGTCATCTGTTTCATGAAACTCGTACTGCAGACGAATCCTTTTCTAAACCCCATCCGGGGATGCTATTGGAGCTATCAGATGTCACTCAAGTGCCGATGCGCCGAATGCTCATGATCGGTGATACCACCCACGATTTAGATATGGCGGCCAATGCTGGTGTTGATGCTGTAGCTGTGACCTATGGCGCCCATCCTCCAGATGTTTTGAAAGAATCTCCATCACTCATTCGTGTCAATGACGTTGCTCAGTTAGCCACTTGGTTGGATGAAAATCTCACTGTGAAAAACTCGTAAAGACGCGATACTAAAGACATTAAATAAGTCATTATTAAGGAATTAATCAGATGGATCAGAATCAAAATTGGGAGCGACAAGCTCTCGAGCATTTGTTGCTAGAAAACTTAAAAGAAACCCGCAAAGCGCGTCGCTGGAAAGCAGTTTTCCGTGTGCTGACTTTGCTGGTGCTTATTGGTGTTTTGTTATCTGTATTTGATTTTCATCTTCCTGGACGGGGTATGGGTGCCGAGAAACATACGGCGATGGTGACACTTGAAGGTGAGATCTCATCAAGTTCAATGGCTAATGCCTTAGACATCAATTCTTCCTTAGCTTCTGCGTTTGAAAATGAAAATAGCGTTGGCGTAGTTTTGCGTATTAATAGTCCAGGTGGTTCGCCAGTACAAGCTGGCATGATGAATGATGAGATTCATCGCTTGCGCAAGTTGTATCCCAGCAAGCCGTTTTATGTGGTTGTGGAAGATATTTGCGCCTCTGGTGGTTACTATGTTGCAGTTGCTGGGGATCAAATCTTAGTGGATAAAGCCAGTCTAGTGGGATCGATTGGCGTGATCATGGAAGGCTTTGGTTTTACTGGACTCATGGATAAATTGGGTGTGACTCGCCGCATGATTACTGCGGGCTCCAATAAAGGCATGATGGATCCATTTAGTAAAGAAGATCCGAAACAAGTCGAGATGGTAAAAACCATGATTGATGAAATTCATCAGCAATTTATAGCCGTAGTAAAAGAGGGGCGCGGTACCCGTTTAAAAGAATCTGCTGATCTCTTTTCTGGCCGCATTTGGAATGGTGAACAAGCCGTGAAAGTTGGCCTGGTAGATGGTTATGGCACTGTAGAGTCAGTTGCACGTGACATCTTTAAGGCACCCGATATTCTGGACTACACCATGAAAGAAAACTTTGCCGAGCGGGTGGCAAAACGTTTTGGTGCAGAAGCAGGCGCAGCGGCTGGTAAGGCTTTAATAAAAACGCCTGACCTTAAATAAATATGATTAGGCCAGTAGTAGAAATATGGCTGGCCGATTTTGCAAAGACGAGCATGCTGCCTCATTGGGGTAGCGCTTACGCCAATCTGCGATAGATAGTGTTGTGATGGTTTCGGAATTCAGGCTCAGATCCATACCCAGACAGAGCAATGATTGTGGTGCTAGGGTGTTTAAGCAGGCCATCAACATCGCGGTATTCCGATAGGGCGTCTCAATCCAAATTTGAGTCTGCTGTAATTTTCTAGATTCAAATTCCATTTGCTTGAGTTTTGCAACGCGCTCTTGAGCTTCATGAGGTATATAGCCCTGGAAGGTAAAGCGCTGACCATTTAAACCGCTCGCCATTAACCCTAGC
>CAIKGX010000153.1 GCA_903827075.1 uncultured beta proteobacterium
CAGCAGCTTGTGTACCAGCAACAATCAAATCCATCTCACTAGTGGCTTGCTCTGTACGAGTTGGGTTCAAAAGGTATTGACCATTAGCGTAACCAACGCGTGCTGCGCCAACCGGACCAGCAAATGGAATACCTGAAACTGCCAATGCGGCAGAAGCAGCGATCAAAGCTGGAATATCGGAAGGAACATCAGGATTGATAGATAAAACATGAATCACAACCTGAACTTCGTTTAAGAAGCCTTCTGGGAATAATGGACGCAATGGGCGATCGATCAAACGGGAGATCAATGTCTCGCCTTCTGATGGGCGACCTTCACGACGGAAAAAACCACCAGGAATTTTTCCTGCGGCGTAAGTTTTCTCCAAGTAATCAACAGTCAATGGGAAAAAAGACTGGCCTGGCTTGGCTGATTTAGAGGCAACTACTGTACCCATAACTACAGTGTCGTCAACATTAACGATTACAGCACCACCAGATTGACGAGCAATCTCGCCTGTTTCCATTGTTACTTGATGGTTGCCCCATTGAAAACTCTTTACTGCTTTATTAAACATAGTCATTCTGATCTTCTCCAAATTGTTCACGCAAAACCCACATGAATTTCACGCTTGCCGTGGGATAAAGCAGTGTCACGGCAACACTGGAGCGATAAAAGATCACAAGGGATGCCATTCCAGAGAGACTCTGAATCCATTTTCAGAAGCTCATTGGAATGACACGATCCCCTACACAAATAATCTAAAAGCGCTCAAAAAACATGCCATCTGCTTAAGACTGGTTCTGCGAAGAAACAACCCTAAGAAAGATGGCATTGCAATACCGATAAGAATTACTTACGGAGACCTAATTTCTCGATCAATGCGCGATAGCGGTCCAGATCTTTGCCTTTGAGGTAATCCAAGAGGCGACGGCGACGTGAAACCATCTTCAACAAACCGCGACGGCTGTGATGGTCTTTGGCGTTAGCCTTGAAATGGGGGGTTAATTCATTGATGCGGGCTGTTAACAATGAAACTTGAACTTCAGGGCTACCCGTATCATTTGCGCTACGCGCGTTTTCTTTGACGATTTCCGCCGTTTTAATATCAGCAACTGCCATTTTCATACTCCTTACTTGCGAACACTTGAGCTTTTACCCAATCTGTGTCGTGCATTAATTAACGAAATAAAACAAAAAAGCTTTAAAAATCAAAGCCATCGAATTGTAGCAGACAGGCCTCAAAATGAGTAGGCATCACCATAAACTTTGGTAGTCTTTGGATATTCTTTAATTCTATAATTGGCATTAATTCAATAAAATCATATACTTAAGAAAAATGAAGCTATTCAATCGCACCCTACTACCTCTCCTTTTTTGGACTTTTTGCCTGAACACCTCTGCTTTGGCTCAATTTTCATCAATATTTGGGGGAGATAAAACCCCCCAGCAACAGCGTCAAGAGGCTCTGAAGAAAAGTGATGAAGTTTTAAAACATCTTTATAGGGTTCAGCCCAACGCCAAGGAGGCGGTTGAAAAAGGGGTTGGTTACGCCACTTTTAGCAACTTTGGGATGAAAATTTTGATTGCTGGCGGTGGATCCGGCAGCGGCGTGGTGATCAGTAAAAGCTACCCAAAGCCTATTTATATGAATATGGCTGAAGTCCAGGCCGGTCTTGGTGTAGGCATTAAGTCCTTCCAGAACGTCTTTGTCTTTCAAACGGAGGCAGCTATGAATGATTTTGTTAACTCAGGCTGGACCTTTGGCGGTCAGGCATCAGTGGCGGCTAAATATGAAAAAAATGGTGATGCCTACCAAGGGTCGGTAGTGGTTGCCCCTGGCGTACTCATGTACCAATTAACAGACTCAGGCCTTGCCGCTGAGATCACCGGCAAGGGCACTAAGTACTATAAAGATACTGAACTCAATAAATAAACACGCAGATGCTTAAGGCGTCATCTGCGCATTCATCTTCACAAGGCTAGGATCATGCAACTTGTTTAATGCTGCCAAGTAAGCCTTAGCGGAAGCAGCAATGATGTCTGGATCGACTCCAACACCATTCACAATGCGCCCTCCCTTGGTCAAGCGCACGGTCACCTCTCCTTGAGACTGCGTACCTGAAGTAATGGCATTAACGGAGTAGAGCAATTGCTCTGCTCCACTTTTAGCTACTGCTTCAATAGCATTTAAGCTAGCATCAACCGGTCCATTACCCTCAGACTCAGAGCTGACCTCTTTGTCACCCATACTAAAAGTGACTCGTGACTTTGGGCGCTCGCCTGTTTCCGAATGCTGGCTTAATGAGACAAAATGGTAGTAGTCGTTGCTCTCTGCTGTTCCAGCGCTAGACATGATTGCAATAATGTCCTCATCAAAAATTTCTGCTTTTTGATCAGCCAACGCCTTGAAGGATGCGAAAGCTTCATTTAAATCGGCTTCAGCTTCTACGGTGATACCTAATTCATGCAATCGTTGCTTGAAGGCATTTCGCCCAGATAATTTACCCAATACGATCTTATTAGCTGACCAACCCACATCTTCTGCGCGCATGATTTCATAAGTCTCGCGGTTCTTTAAGATGCCGTCTTGATGAATGCCCGAGGCATGGGCAAAAGCATTGGCTCCCACTACTGCTTTATTAGGCTGAACCACGAAGCCAGTGATATGAGATACCAATTTAGAGGCAGGCACAATCTGAGTAGCATCAATATCGCAGACCAAATTGAAGTAATCTTTGCGGGTACGCAAGGACATCACAATCTCTTCTAAGGCGGTATTACCAGCGCGCTCGCCCAAACCATTAATGGTGCACTCGATTTGACGCGCACCACCGATTTTTACGCCAGCCAAAGAATTGGCCACAGCCATGCCTAAGTCGTTATGGCAATGAACCGACCAAACTGCCTTATCAGAATTCGGTACGCGCGTACGCAAGGTCTTGATAAATTCACCATATAACTCTGGCGTGGCATAACCAACGGTATCAGGAATATTGATGGTAGTAGCACCTTCATTGATCACGCCTTCTACTACGCGACATAAGAAATCCATCTCAGAGCGATAGCCGTCTTCTGCTGAGAATTCGATATCTTCAGCCAAGTTTCTAGCAAAGCGAATAGACCGTTTTGCTTGCTCCAAGACCTCTTCTGGCGACATGCGTAACTTCACAGCCATATGCAATGGGCTCGTTGCCAAGAAGGCATGGATACGTTTTGCCTTTGCTTGCTTTAAGGCATCTGCAGCACGAGTAATATCCTTATCGTTGGCACGAGCGAGTGAGCAAACTATCGAATCCTTAATCGCTGCCGCAACAGCAGAAATTGCTTGAAAATCACCTTCAGAACTAGCAGCAAAGCCAGCCTCAATGACATCCACTTTAAGGCGCTCTAATTGACGGGCAATGCGGACTTTCTCGTCCTTAGTCATGGAGGCGCCTGGCGACTGTTCGCCATCACGCAAGGTGGTATCAAAAATGATTACTTTATCGCTCATCACTACTCTCCAGTTCGGTATTACTAAATTATTGATTGCTCAATATTGTCTTTGATTTATTAAAGCGCTCTTAAAAACAAAAACCCCAGCAATTTGCTGGGGTTGGTATGTGGCGGTTAATGAATTACTTTAATTTCATCAACTCAGGCCTTACCCGCCCCAAGCATTAGGCTTAGCGCTAGTAGAAGCAGACCAGATAAGGGGGTGAAATTCATCAACATAGATTAAATATAACCTAAAAATTGCAAATTAGCTAAAGCGACGTCCGCTAAATCGTTCCCATGCCCAAATGACATACCCAGAGATGGAATACACAACAAATAAGCCAAATAGGGTTAAAGGTGGGTTAGAGGAGATCAGAACAAAGGTCAAAATCATCAACACCATCACACCAAATGGCACGCGATAGCGCACATCTAAGGCTTTGCCGCTATAAAAACGGGCGTTCGATACCATTGTTAAGCCAGCGTATACCGCTATAAAAAAGGTAATCCAAGGAATTGCTGTGTCACGAACTGGCAGCTTATTATCATCAGCCAGCCAAATAAAGCCGGCCATTAGTGCACCAGCGGCTGGACTTGGCAGGCCCTGAAAGAATTTTTTATCTACGACGGTCGTATTGACATTAAAACGAGCCAGACGCAATGCCGCACCGGCGCAATAAGTAAAGGCAGCTAACCAACCCCACTTACCCAGATCTTTTAAAGCCCACTCGTAAGCCACTAAGGCGGGGGCTACACCAAAAGAAACCATATCTGCAAGTGAATCATATTGCTCACCAAACGCGCTTTGAGTATTGGTCATCCGCGCGACACGGCCGTCCATTCCGTCTAAAACCAAGGATGCAAAGATGGCAATCGCAGCTGTTTCAAACTGGTGATTCATCGCATTCACGATGGCAAAGAAACCACAAAATAATGCTGCAGTTGTAAATGCATTAGGTAAAAGATAAATACCTTTGCTGCGCTTGCGAGGCTTTTCGTGGATCTCTTCTACTTCAAAATCGACCTCATCACCCAGATCCTCAGCCCACTGATCTTGGGTGGACTCAACACGAGTGCGTGCCAAGCGACTTCGATCGATGCGGCCACGACGGCGAAATGTAGTCAAAGAATATCCCAGTAAAAGAAACTCAATTAATCCAAACCTGGCAAGCGAGCCAATGCAGTATTGGTTGCAAAGACTTTATCACCAACGCTTACTAAAGGCTCAGCCGTTAAGGGTAAATATACATCTACCCGTGAACCAAAACGAATAAAGCCATAACGCTCACCCGCCTTAAGCCTATCACCAACATGGATATAGCAAAGAATTCGACGGGCAATCAATCCAGCTACCTGAACTAGGGTCACCATTTGACCATTGGCATCAATCACCACAGCATTGCGCTCGTTCTCAGTAGATGCTTTATCTAAATCGGCATTCACGAACTTTCCTGGGAAGTACTGAATTTCTTTAACCAAGCCATTTACTGCACTTCGGTTTGAATGCACATTAAATACATTCATAAATACGCTAATTTTTAATGCTTCACGCCCAGCATAGGGATCATTTGCTTTCTCTACTACAACAATGCGGCCATCAGCAGGAGATAAAACCAAATCCCGACCTAAGGCAGCAATCCTTTGCGGATCGCGGAAGAACTGCAGAACAAAGATAAAGATAATCCACAGTGGCCATGACCATGCAATGCCACCAAGATAATGGACTAGCAAAGTGACAGCACCCACCAGAGCTAAATACGGCCAACCTTCTTTCGCAATAATGGGGTGCGGATACATCATCTTTGTTCTGAGCCTTTATAAGTTACTACAAGTTCTTGTTTGCTTAGTTCTTAGTTTGATCAACTAATTTGTTCTTAGCAATCCAAGGCATCATGGCGCGCAACTTAGCACCAACGATTTCAATATCATGCTCAGCATTTAAGCGACGACGTGAAATCAAGGTAGGTGCGCCTGCTTTGTTTTCTAAGATAAAGCTCTTAGCGTACTCACCAGTTTGAATGTCTTTCAAGCACTGACGCATTGCATTTTTAGTGTCTTCAGTAACAACACGTGGGCCAGTAACATACTCACCGTACTCAGCATTGTTAGAGATCGAGTAATTCATGTTGGCGATACCGCCTTCGTAGATCAAGTCAACAATCAACTTGAGCTCATGTAAGCACTCGAAGTAAGCCATTTCAGGAGCGTAACCAGCTTCAACCAAAGTTTCAAAACCAGCCTTGATCAATTCTACTGCGCCGCCACAAAGAACAGCCTGCTCACCGAACAAGTCCGTTTCAGTTTCTTCACGGAAATTAGTTTCAATAATGCCGGCACGACCGCCACCGTTAGCAGTTGCATATGACAAAGCAACATCACGTGCTGAACCAGTTTTATCTTGGTACACAGCGATTAAATGAGGAACCCCGCCACCTTGAGTGTAAGTACCACGAACAGTGTGGCCCGGTGCCTTAGGAGCGATCATGATGACGTCTAAGTCAGCGCGTGGCTGAACTTGGCCGTAATGCACGTTAAAGCCGTGAGCAAATGCCAATGCAGCGCCCTGTTTAATGTTGGCATGAACTTCTTTGTTGTATACGTCAGCGATTTGCTCATCAGGCAAGAGCATCATCACTACGTCTGCATCTTTCACTGCTTCACCAACTTCTTTAACTGTCAAGCCAGCATTTGCAGCTTTGCTCCAGGAAGCGCCATCTTTACGCAGACCAACAGTCACATTACAGCCTGAATCTTTCAGATTCAATGCGTGTGCGTGGCCCTGTGAACCGTAACCAATGATGGTCACTTTTTTGCCTTTAATGAGGGACAAATCCGCGTCTTTATCGTAAAAAACTTTCATGCTCTTTCCTTGTGTTGAAAATGTATTAATGCAGTAATGAATCAGTTAAAAAAATTAAACCTTCAAGATACGTTCTCCGCGCCCAATTCCAGAACCACCCGAACGGACAGTTTCTAGAATGGAGGCACGATCGATCGAATCAATGAAAGCATCTAATTTGGCACCATCACCAGTTAACTCGATGGTGTAGCTTTTGTCCGTCACATCGATGATGCGGCCACGGAAGATATCGGTTGTGCGCTTTAGCTCTTCGCGCTCTTTACCAACCGCACGCACCTTAATCATCATGAGCTCGCGCTCAATATGAGGACCTTCAGTCAAATCAAACACCTTTACCACTTCAACCAAGCGGTTCAAGTGTTTGGTAATTTGCTCGATGATATCTTCTGAGCCGATCGTCACAATCGTCATCCGTGACAATGAAGGATCTTCAGTAGGTGCAACACTCAAGGTTTCAATGTTGTATCCACGCGCAGAAAAAAGTCCAACAACCCGTGATAGCGCGCCTGGCTCGTTTTCCAGTAATACAGAAATAATATGTCGCATTACAGATCCTCGCTACCCAAAAGCATTTCGGTAATACCCTTACCCGCTTGAACCATAGGCCAAACGTTTTCTTCTGGGTCGGTCTGGAAATCCATAAATACCGTACGATCTTTTAAACGAATTGCTTCTATGAGAGCGCCCTCAACATCAGACTTTTTCTCAATACGCATACCAACGTGACCATAGGCTTCGGCCAATTTCACAAAATCAGGCAATGAATCCATGTATGAGCTGGAATAGCGCTTGTTATAAGTGAGCTCCTGCCACTGACGAACCATACCTAAGTAACGGTTATTCAAAGAGACAATCTTCACCGGCGTGTTGTATTGCTTGCAAGTGGATAACTCTTGAATACACATCTGAATAGAGCCTTCTCCTGTAATGGCAAAAACATCCTGATCCGGAAATGCCTTCTTGATACCCATAGCGTAAGGCAAACCAACGCCCATGGTGCCAAGACCACCCGAGTTAATCCAACGGCGGGGCTTATCAAACTTATAGAACTGTGCAGCCCACATTTGATGTTGACCTACGTCTGAAGTAATGATGGCATCTCCGCCAGTCAGCTCCCAGAGCTTTTGAACAACATATTGTGGTTTGACAATTTGTGAGGCTTCGTCGTATTTCAGGCAATCCTTTTTGCGCCACTCGTTAATCTGCTCCCACCATGCTGCCAACTTGGCATCATTCTTGCGTGGGCCTGCAGCCTTGAGCTGAGCGGTCATCTCTTGCAATACCTCTCTGAGATTGCCAACAATCGGAACATCTACCTTTACCCGCTTAGAAATTACAGATGGGTCGATATCAATATGAATAATCTTGCGTGGATGACTTGCAAAGTGTGCGGTATTACCAATCACGCGGTCATCAAAACGTGCGCCAATCGCAATCAACACATCGCTGTGTTGCATTGCCATATTGGCCTCATAGGTACCGTGCATGCCCAACATGCCCAAAAACTGAGGGCTAGTGCCTGGAAAACCACCAAGACCCATCAAGGTATTGGTAACGGGATAACCCAAATGGTCTGCAAATTCTTTTAACTCAGGCGCAGCATCAGCCAGAATCACGCCACCACCGGCATAGATATAAGGACGCTCTGCTTCTTGTAATAAAGAAACGGCTTTACGAATTTGTCCGCTATGCCCTTTCACTACTGGGTTGTAGGAACGCATCTCCAATGTTTCTGGATAAACAAAAGGCGCCTTAGCAGCGGATACATCCTTTGGAATATCGATCAATACAGGACCGGGACGGCCCGTCTGCGCAATATGAAAAGCTTTTTTCAATACCAAAGGAAGATCGCGAACGTCTTTTACTAAGAAGTTATGTTTAACGACTGGGCGAGTAATACCAACGGTATCAGCCTCTTGGAAGGCGTCTTCACCAATCGCATAAGTGGGCACGTTTCCACTGATGATCACCATCGGAATTGAATCCGTATAGGCAGTCGCAATGCCAGTAACCGCATTGGTTACTCCAGGACCAGAGGTCACTAAAGCAACGCCAACCCTACCGGTTGCACGTGCATAGCCATCGGCCGCATGAACGGCTGCTTGCTCATGGCGAACC
>CAIKGX010000154.1 GCA_903827075.1 uncultured beta proteobacterium
CGCTCAACAGGCTTTATTAAGTGACCCACAAACTAGTGGTGGTCTATTAGTTTCTTGCGCCCCCGAATCTGTTGATGAAGCTCTAGCAATCTTCCAGCAGCATCAGTTTTTCAGTGCTCAAGTTATTGGCAAAATGACGCCAAAACAAGCTTCCTCTTTAGTCGTCTTTACCTAATCTTCTTTGAGACGAAAAACGCTGGAAAAATCAAGCTGTCCATTTCCTGCATTGCTATGAGTCTCGTATAAGTGACGGGCTAATTTACCTAGCGGTATAGATGCCTCTAAGTTCTGCGCGTTTTCTACCGCTAAACCCAAGTCTTTGAGCATCAAATCAACACCAAATCCCCCTGCATAGTCTTTTGAGGATGGGACGTTCTCCATGACACCTGGGCATGGGTTGTATAACTCTAGTGCCCAATTACGACCTGAGCTTTTGGCCATGATGTCAGATAGTACTTTGGGATCCATGCCATTTGCAATGCCCAAACGCAGCGCCTCACTCGTGCCCAGCATCTGAATCCCTAAGAGCATGTTGTTACAGACTTTGACAGTCTGACCGCTGCCATTGGCACCAGCATGGAAAATATTCTTCCCCATCTTCTCTAGCAAAGGCCTTCCTTTTTCTACATCCTGCACTTCACCACCAACCATGAATGTCAGCGTACCCGCTTGCGCCCCACCCGTGCCACCAGAGACCGGGGCATCGATCATGGCAAATCCTTTTTCCTTAGCTACTGCCGCAATCTCCTGAGATACCTTAGGAGAAATGGTTGAGCAATCAATAAGTAGCGCATCTCGATTGGCAACGGTAAGCAGGCCGCTGTCACCAAGATATAAAGTCTGCACATGACGTGATGCGGGTAGCATACTAATGATGACATCAGCGTCTTGCACTGCCTCAGCGACGTTTTGAGCGCTTACTCCTCCAGCCTCTCTAAAACTATTTAATTGCGATTGAACTAAATCAAAGCCGGTAACTTCATATCCTGCTTTTAGCAAGTTCAGCGCCATTGGTAAACCCATATTGCCCAATCCTATAAATGCCACCTTCATATGGTCACCCTCAATTTAAGTAAATATATCAATCCCTCACTATAGCTTGCTTATAAACTACAGGAAATTCAAATGACGGGGATCGCCATGAGCACCAAAGTAATTGGTTTAATGCAATTAGAGGATTTAGCCGCCTTTGAAGACTACCGCAGCCGTGTTAGTCAAACAGTGGAGATCTACAAAGGCAAAATTGTCTCGCGCGGAATAGTTACAGACCTATTTTGGAATGAGCTGGGATGCAATGCTTTTGGGACATTTGTCGAGCTGGAGTTTCCCAGTCAACTAGATGCGCAGACCTGGGTTCATAGTCAGGAATATCAGAATTTAGTAGCAGTGCGTAGCAAGGCCATGAAGTTGACTTTATTTGCCGGCACCATATAAAAATAAAGCCTAGCCCTTTTTGGGAGCTAGGCTTGATATATCGGTGATGAGTACGTATTACTTCTTTGCTTCCATTGCCTCTTTGGTTGCAGTAATTTCTTTGCGACGCTCTTTACAAGCGCCAGCGATTTCTTGCAAGGCTTTACGAGCACGCGCTGCAGATGCCTTAATGCCTTTTTCAATAAACTTTTCGTTCTCTGCTTTGTACGCTTCAAACGCGGCTAGCAATGTATCGTGTTGTGACATCTTGTCTCCTATATTTCAAATAAGTATGCGAGGTTTTAGCTCCAAATCAGTATATCTCCATAAAAACAAGAGGATTTAAGGATTTGAATCAGGGATAACTCTTAGTACCAAACCCCAAAAATCAATGCTGCCACAAGAATAAGGTGCCACTGAAATACCCCCTATTCTTAAAAAAATAGGGGTTTAAATGCCTTTAAATTGGGTTTTATGCCTTAGCAATCCGATTGCACATGATCCCAAAGCCAGTAATTTCAGCTGCTATCATGCCGTCTAGCCTAAAAAATTCTGGCAGTTTTCTACTGTATTTCAAATGATGGCATTCTAGTCACAATGAAGCAAGCTCGCCCTTTACTAAATATTCTTCTGATTACTACCTGTCTAGGACTGGCCGCCTGTGAGCGTGATACCTACACCACCTGGTCATGCAAAAACTTTGAGGGTGAAAAACTCACCATGGTTCTTCAAAAAGCCCAAATGCAATTTCAGGGAAGTCAATTTAATTATTGCGGTAGCTTAGGAACCAGCAGCTATTTTGATCTTCACTGCCCCGCTCAGATTCAAGACTCTAGCAATATATTTATTCCAAGCAGCGGAACGCTCTTCTATAAAAGCAAACAGTACCAGTGCGATGCCCTCTAAGACTAAAACCCTCCTGAGTCCTAAAAAGTTATTGCTAAGTAAGTGGACAGCAGTTCAACCCATCAATAAACAGAAACATTTTTTAGTCAGGAAAGTGATTCTGCCTGAACCGCCAAGTGAAAAAATAGAATTTGTTGAGATTGAGGCTGTATTTAGCAAGAAGGTAAACCTAATACCTTGGCGCGACCTTACCAATGGCGAGCTTTGGCTTCAAGGCTGGCTGTAAAAAAGCCGCCAATCATGGCGGCTTAGATCAACAAACGCGATTTCTCTGATGAGAAATTCGTTTACTTAACTACCCCTCTTTTTAGAGGCAGGTGCTGTCTTAACATGCTCTTCAATATTTTTCTCTGCAGCTTCAGCCACTTGATTCACAATGCGACGCCCTTCTTTAAACATCTTCTGTCCCGTAGTCGACATATCGTGAACAACTTTAGAAAGCTTATCAGCTTGAGATGGCAATTTGCTTTCTGCATCCTCTAACCAGCTTACTAAAGAACTGCGCACTTTCTCAAGATGCTTTTCTGTTTCATCTGCTGCATTGTCACCCAAATCTTTGAGAACAGACTTCACTCTCTTTTGGTAAACCGTTGCCCGTTTAGCAGCTTCTTTCGTTGCTGCCTCTTGCAAATCTTTCAATTTGGCGAGATCATTTTTTGCTGCTGACTTAGCACTTTCCATCGCATTTTTCATGCTCCATTGGATTTCAGCAAGATGAGACTCACTCAAATCCTTGGCTGCATCTAAGAGCTTATGAGAGTAGGAAAACAGCTCTTTTGCCTTGTCGTGCTGCCACGCTTGAAAATCTTTCTTATCCATCATTTTTTCCTTTTGTCAGAGTGTTGAAATACCGATTCAAAGTAAAGCTATTCTTTTACTCTATACCCAATTAGCTTCCTTGCCAATTCCCCAGCGTCAGGGGATTAAAATAATCTTATGAGCGCACAAAAAACTCCTTACGAGCTGATCGGTGGGGCCGATAAGGTCAACACACTGGTAGACCGCTTCTACGATTTGATGGCATTAGAGGATCTCTTTGCAGACTTAAGAGTCATGCATCCTTCCGACCTCACTATTTCCCGAGAAAAACTAAAGCTATTCTTGATCGGCTGGATGGGTGGGCCGGATGTCTACTCCCCCAAATATGGTCACCCCATGTTGAGAGCCAGACACCTTCCTTTTAAGATTGGTCTAAAAGAACGCAATTTATGGTTGGCTTGCATGTACCGCGCGATTGAAGATTGCGGTATTGAAGGTGAGTTTGCCACTCGTTTAGAAGAGTCCCTCTTTAACACGGCTGACTGGATGAGAAATCAACCAAGTTGATTGATTTGTCTGGATCTTTACTGATCTTTTTCAATGAATGTCCTGATGAAATATATGGGCTTTGATTGGCTCTGATGACGTCGCCTTACTTCGATACACTAAGGGATC
>CAIKGX010000155.1 GCA_903827075.1 uncultured beta proteobacterium
AAGTGGATGCTAAACAATATGGAGAAGAAGCAAGGACTAAAAACATGAATAACGTTTCGAATATTGATCCAGCGCTATTTGCAAAACGCAAACGCGCAAATAAGTTTGGCCTCACTCTTTCTATGTCGGCCATGGTCTTGGGAATGATTTTTCTTCTTTGGATTTTGGCCGTATTGTTTATCAAAGGGTTTTCATCTCTTGATTTATCTATTTTTACGCAGAGCACTCCAGCCCCCGGTTCAGAAGGCGGAGGTCTTGCCAACGCTATTGTAGGTAGCTTGATGTTAGTTGGTTGCTGTACTCTAATTAGCACACCAGTCGGTGTGCTAGCAGGTTTGTACCTTTCTGAATACGGTGATCGTAGTCGTATTGCTTCAGTTACCCGTTTTGTTACCGACATCATGCTTTCAGCACCATCGATTGTGATTGGCTTGTTTGTATACGCTTTAGTAGTAGCGCAGGTACGACATTTCTCTGGATGGGCAGGCACCATTGCTTTAGCCTTGATCGCTGTTCCAGTAGTGGTGCGCACTACGGAGAATATGTTGCGTCTAGTTCCTGGCAGCTTACGTGAAGCAGCTTATGCATTAGGAACGCCTAAATGGAAGGTAGCATTCAGTGTTACCTTGAGAGCGGCTCAATCGGGTGTGATGACCGGTATTTTGTTATCTTTAGCTCGTGTGAGCGGTGAAACGGCACCATTGTTGTTTACCGCGTTAAATAACCAGTTTTTCTCCACTAATATGAATGCACCGATGGCAAACTTGCCAGTGGTGATTTTCCAGTTTGCGATGAGTCCTTATGACAACTGGGTTGATCTCGCATGGGGTGGGGCGCTATTAATTACGATTGCAGTATTGGGCTTAAATATTCTGGCTCGAGTGGTATTCCGAGAGAAGGTCCAAGCATGATGAGTAATATGAAAACGATGTTTGATTTAAATAAGATTGATGCTCAAGGGGGGCGTGTGAACGTAGAAACCAATCAACATGTACAGCAAGAGGTTAAAAACGCTCTTGAAGTGCGTAATCTCAATTTCTATTACGGCTCCTTTCAGGGTCTCAAAGATATTAATTTAGACATTGAAGAAGGTAAAGTGACTGCATTTATTGGACCATCTGGTTGCGGTAAATCGACTTTACTCAGAACCTTAAATCGTATGTATGACCTCTATCCAGGTCAACGCGCTGAAGGTGAAATCAATTTCTATGGCCACAATATTCTCTCCCCAGGCGAGGATTTGAACTTACTTCGCTCCCGTATTGGCATGGTTTTCCAAAAGCCAACCCCATTTCCAATGTCGATTTACGAGAACATTGCCTTTGGTGTGCGTTTATATGAACGCCTCTCCCGCTCCGAAATGGATGAGCGTGTTGAGTGGGCTTTGAACAAAGCAGCGCTGTGGAATGAAGCAAAAGATAAGCTCAACCAAAGTGGTTTATCTCTGTCTGGCGGCCAGCAACAGCGTTTGTGTATTGCTCGTGGCGTTGCGGTAAAGCCTTCCGTTATTTTGTTGGATGAGCCTACATCTGCATTGGATCCAATCTCTACTGGCAAAATTGAAGAGTTGATCAATGAACTCAAGCATGAGTACACCATTGCTATCGTGACCCACAATATGCAGCAAGCTGCTCGTGTATCCGATTACACTGCCTATATGTACCTTGGAAGTTTGATTGAATACGGTAAAACGGATGAAATCTTTATCAAACCTAAGCGTAAAGAAACAGAAGATTACATTACCGGCCGCTTCGGTTAATTGGAGATATAAATGCCTGATAAACACCTTTCATCACAATTTGATGCTGATTTAAATTCACTTTCAAGCCGCCTCCTCGAAATGGGTGGTTTGGTAGAGTCACAAATTTCATCTGCCATGCGCGCATTTACAAACATGGATTCAGAGGCATGTGATGTAGTCATTGAAAATGAGAAGCTGGTAAATGATCTCGAAATTCAGATTGACTTAGATTGCACCGAATTAATTGCACGACGCCAACCAACCGCTCGCGATTTGCGATTGGTGATGGCTGTATCAAAGGCAATTACCAATTTAGAGCGTGCAGGTGACGAGGCTGAACGGGTAGCCAAAAGAACCAAGCGCTTAATTGATGCTGGTGCCACATACAATATTAACGTGGCCGAGATTCGCTTATCGGGTCAAATGGCAATTTCTTTATTGCGTCGCAGCTTAGATGCGTTTGCTCGTTTAGACGCAATTGCAGCAGCTGAAATCGTTGCAGAAGATCGCCAAATTGATGAAGAGTTTAGAGGTTTTGTACGTAAGTTGATCTCTTACATGATGGAAGATCCGCATACCATTACTACTGGATTAGATATGCTGACGATTGCTAAAGCGATTGAGCGTATTGGCGATCATGCAAAAAATATTGCTGAGTTCGTAATATATGTTTCCAAAGGTTCTGATGTTCGTCATATCCCCCATGAGGATTTGGTTCGCGAGGCACATAAACCTTAAACTAAATCAATACGGAAAACATCATGACTCACCGCATATTGATTGTTGAAGATGAGCCATCGATCGCAGAACTCATTGCGATTAATTTGACTCATGCTGGGTACGAAGTAGAGAAGGCACTTCAGACTGATATTGCTATAGGAATGATGCGCGAACAATTGCCAAGTTTATTGATTTTGGATTGGATGCTCCCTGGAAAGTCGGGCGTTCAATTTGCAAAAGAATTGCGTGCTAATGAGCGAACACGTTCATTGCCCATCCTCATGCTAACTGCAAAAAGCGAAGAGTCCGATAAGGTGTTGGGTTTAGATTCAGGTGCTGATGATTACGTCACCAAGCCGTTTTCACCAAAAGAGTTAGTAGCTCGGGTAAGAGCCTTATTGCGTCGCCAAACCCCCGTAGATGACTCAGGCCCGCTGGCAATTGGCCCATTGAAACTCGATCCCGTATCTCATCGAGTGACTGCTGTTTTGCCTAATATGGAGCCACAGGCACTTGCATTGGGACCAACAGAATACCGATTACTTCAATTTCTCATGGCAAATCCAGAGCGAGTGCATTCTCGGGGGAATTTGCTCGATAAAGTCTGGGGTAATGAGGTCTATATTGAAGAACGCACGGTAGATGTGCACATTAAGCGGCTAAGAGCAGCCTTATCCCCAGCAGATTGCGATCGATATATTGAAACTGTTCGCGGTAGTGGTTACAGAATTACCAAAATTCCAACCCAAACCTAATACACTTAGGGCTCCTAAAGGGTTTTGTCGATCCCTTACTCAGATGTTCTAAGATTGTCTTATGCTATCGGTCTATATTCGCTTTCTCCTTATTACTTGCCTAGCATTTATTGCTGGATACATTTCCCTTTCCCATTGGGGTGCTATACAAGCGATCATTTCAGCAATCGCCGTCCTTACCATCCCTTTAATCTATTCATACATCAATTTAGCTCGTCTTCGTAAGTCTGTAATGACAGACTCTGTTGAGAACATGGTTTTACCTAGCGGTTACTGGGAAGAAGTCTTTTTCCCTCTCCAGAAACTGGTTCGCAACTTAAAGTTACAAATTCGGACGGTACAACAACAGCACATTCGTTTTATAGAGGCTTTTCAGGCCTCTCCTAATGGGATATTGATGTTGGATGATCAAGATCATATTGAATGGTGTAACGCCATCTCTGAGCGCTTCTTTGGCTTGAATTTCAAGAGAGATGCAATGCAAAGGGTTAACTTTCTCATTCGTCGCCCTGAATTTATTGCTTATTTAAATCAGCGTCATTTTGATGAGCCGCTACTGCTCGAGCGCATGGGCACAGACTCTAATTTAAGTTTAATGCTGCAGGCCTTTCCATTTGGTAACAAGCGCCATCTTTTGTTGGTGCAAGATGTTACAGATTTGCAGAAAGCAGATGCTATGCGACGGGATTTCGTGGCGAACGTTTCTCATGAGATGAGAACGCCGATAACGGTATTGATGGGCTTTTTAGAAACCATGCAATCGCTTGATTTAGATAAGACACAACAAAATCAATATTTTGAAATGATGATGGCGCAGGCCCATAGAATGAAGAGCTTGGTTGAAGACTTATTAACCTTGGCTAATTTAGAGGTTAATACCTCGCCGGCATCTCTTCAGCCCATTCAAATACCAACCTTAATGGCCTTGCTAAAGAATGATGCGCAAGCCCTCTCACAAGGTCGGCATACCTTTCAGTTTGAGGCGCTTTCATCAAGCAGTGTGATGGGTGAAGAGAGGGAAATTCTTTCTGCCTTTGGTAATCTCGTCAGCAATGCCATTCGCTATACGCCTGATGAGGGTTCTGTGACAGTCAAGTGGGGCATTAATCCCGAAGGGTATGGGGAATTTTCAGTAGCAGATACCGGACCTGGCATTGACTCTGAGCATTTGCCTAGATTAACCGAACGTTTTTATCGAGTCGACCGGAGTCGGTCTAGGGATACTGGAGGCACGGGCTTAGGATTGGCCATTGTGAAACATATTGCCAATCGCCATCAAGCTCAGCTGATTATTGAAAGTATTGCTGGTAAGGGTAGTACGTTTACTTTGCGCTTTCCTAAAGAGCGGATTAATCCTTTAGAGAATTAATCCTTCTTATCCTTCTTGTCTTTCTTTTTGTCTTTTTTCTTCTTAGACTCTTTAGGTAGTTTGTCTAACTTACCGTTGGCATACAAACACCATACTTTGATTTCTTCAAAAAGCTCATTGAGATCTTCGTAAGATAGATTCTTAAAGTCCTGCAAGCCAATAGCTCCAGACTCTTGTAGTTGTTTTACTGCATCTTCGTACTGATATTTGCTCATAGGTAGTGTGCTAATTTAGTAATAACCCGTATATCCTAACAAATAAATATGACAAAAAGTCCTATTTTGGGGACATTGTCACTTTCAACCTTCATTCATCTGGATCTGTTGCCAACTCTGAGGCGCGATGAATGCCGCTAAGCCCTCTAACAAGATGCTCTAGGGGGCCTCCTAGCATAAGTGAAGCTATGATCGCCACAAGGGCAATCGTACCCAAGGCAATTTGTCCAGCCCCAAAGGCGGCCGCAATCAAGGCCGAAGACCAAATACTTGCTGCCGTTGTGAGACCGTGAATGCGTTGGGATGTACGTTCACGAATAATGACGCCAGCCCCCAAGAAACCGAGCCCCGTAATCAGACCTTGCAATACATGACTTAAGGCTTGGATATCGATGGCCCCTACATTGCCAAGGGACATCACTGCTGTCGCTGAGCCAATGGCTACGAGAGAGTGGGTTCGGATGCCTGCTGCTTTATGGTGGAGCCAGCGATTGAGGCCCAAGATAGTGCCCGCCAGAAGGGCTAAAGAAAGGCGTAGAGCCATTTCTCCATACTGATTCCAATATTCCATATTTTCCTCGAGGTAGCTGATCAAATACTGAGGTTTAGTGTAAAGCAGCTCGAGCTGGAGGCCAAACGCTTAAATAATTTTCTTCACTTTGAGTGATGCATAAACGGCACCACCAGCAAAGGCCATTAACACCATGATGAAATAGAAGGATTCCTTAAGGCCAGGAAGATCTTCCATATTCATGCCCATGATCCCGGTTAATAAGGTCATCGGCAAAAAGATGACCGTCATCACAGACAAGACTTGCAAATTACGTGCATTGAATTCAGCGACATGAGCAGCTTGCTCATCTTGCAGAACCTTGGCTCGATCGTAGAGATTGGAAATTTCTTGCACTAAGAATGAGAGCAACTCCAGGTCTTCGTTTAAGCGCAATTTATCATCCTCAGAAAACCAGTAGGGCAGCTTTTTTTGAAGACGATGCAGTGCAATTAATTCTGGAGAGAATTGACGTCTAAGGCGACTGCACTGAATGCGAATACGTCCGAGGTTTTCATGATCTGGCAACTCTTTTCCCTTGAGAAGCTCCTCCTCTAGTTCATCCATTGTTTCAGATAAGCGCATCAATAATGTTCTTAAATACTCGGCACGAAAATCGAGAAGCTCATGAAATAACTCAATGGTGGAACTGGGTGTTAATTGGCCATTTCTTAAATCAGACCGCAACATATCTGTTGTTCGCAGTGGATTATTTCTTAGCGAAATCATCAAGCGGGGAGTCAAGATGGCCCACAGAGTTCCTAGGCTTGAGTCACTATCTTTTTCACCAAACTCTTGATGGAAGTCATTCATCACCATCAACAGGCAGTCATCTAATTTTTCAATCCGCTCAAGGCGGCTACGGGTAACGCCTTCCTCAATCATTTCCACTACACGCTTTGGCACAAGACTCGTTTTTTCAAGCCAGCGTTGAACCTGTGAATTAGATAGATTTAAATGTAGCCAAATGGAGAGCTCTGGATTTTCTAGGGCTTTGGCAATGTCTACCAGCGGAAGTTCGCGGCTTTCACCGGATGGTCCCATGGCCCAAGCAAAGACAACGCCATTGATAGGAAAGGGAAGGATTAGTTCTTGGTTCACAAAAGATAAAATATCGATGTCATAAAAGTTGAGTATTCACTCAGGATTGTAAGGTAATACCGTTGTAAATAGTCCTACGATATCTTGTTGCCATATTTCTTTCATCAGATTTAAAGCAGTAGTACCCCAACAAGAACTTAAAACCAGTATGAAGCGAGAGCGGCCTACAGAAATCGCTATATGAGGCACCAATTAGGAAGCTAAGCATTAGTTTTCTGTTGGTGATATGTTTTCACGGATAAGTAGCGGGCGAAAGCTAAAGGGGCTAGATTGACGCTCATTCACCTGAATTTGCACAGCTTGCATTTGATCGGCCCCCATCACCTCTAATCTATAGACGTTCTCTAGTATTTTCTTGTTGCTGCCATAGAGCGGTTGGTCTATTTTTAATCGATGACTATCGCCATGAATCAGTAGGATAGGGGTAGAGGCTGTTTCAGAGAGCTTGCTTAATTTATTGAGAGTGTCTCTGTATCCGCTAGTAGGGCTAGTAGCTAAATCAGGGGAGTAGAAAATATCTGCCTGAAATGCTAATACAATCCCAGCATATTTTTTTATCTTTGCCTGTTCAAATGCATAATCAATCCACGCTAGGTTAGCCGCATTGCGTGAAATGTATTCTTGGTTTGATGCTTCATCTCGCCCCAGATTATTGTTCGATCCGGGTATGTGTAAGTTTACAAATAAAAAATTGTTTTTTACCCATAAAGCGTTCTCAATGTACTTTGAGTGCTGGGGCATCACGTCACCCTGGCGCTGTAATTTCATCTTGGTTTTACCAAAACTCTGGTTACTCTGAAATTGGGTTGCCCGAATATGATCCAGGCGCTCCAAAGGGTCGTATCCTCCAGCTAACGCGCGATGACAATCCGTCCACTCGTTATCACCAATGCTATATACCAAGGGTGCTTTTAAGCTGTTGAAATAGCCCATCATCTTTTCAACATGCTCATTTGTGCAGGGGGATGAGCCAGATTTAGTGTCGCCAACAAAGATACTGAAGGCGGGATTTTCTGAATTCATGCGCGAAATGAGGCGCTCAAATCTTGGGAAGTCGTTTGCTTGGTTATACGGCATATCCCCTAAGGCAATGAAGTTGAAGGGGGCGGCGAGGGCATTTGCCAATATCAAGCAAAACGTAGTCAATGCAAAAGCGATTTTCAGCCAGCATTTATTCTGAGAATACATTTAAAACCTCCAAGTAAATCCGATTTCTGAGCGCGAAGAGTAAGAGCCAGAGTTCGAGATGACGATACCCATATTCGCTGCGCTTCGTAAATAGGATAAGCCAATATCTAGGTTGTCGAATGGCGAAACAATGATTGCTAGCAAAGCATAGTTACTCAAGTTTTGCTGATTACTTTGGGGGTTGGTGGTAAAGCCCGTATCTAAAGCCAATCTTACCCCCTGGGCGACTGTCCATACTGGTGCCACTGAAAGGAAAAAGATATTGAGCCGGTTAGGTACGCTACTGAAGCCTATCTGGTAATTGGTGTTGTAAGGGGTTCTTTCATAGGAGGCATTGACATGCACCTCTATCTGGTCCCAATACTTCGAGCCAATAAAGTTGACGCCATAGTTAGGTAAGGCAAGCCCTAAACCATGTACTTGTTGTTGTGATGAGCCGGGTAAAGTGAGTGTTGGTTTTACGGCTAGCGCCCAGGATCTATTTTCATCTTCTGCAAAACGCCATTTCATGGAAATCACATTATTGGTAAAGGGTGAATATTGTCCAGCTGGAGTCATAAAGTAGGTTGTACCTATTGAGGCTTCAACTGTATCGCTAAGCCCTCGGGTATAAGTAAATGGGAATGCTTTGGCATCTTGATTACCAAAATACTCCTCACCTGGGGTGGAGATGTCTACGGTATCTAGAGATTCGCCCCCATGACTAGTAGCTCTGTAGTAGTACATCTCAATTTGGTTTTTTCCCTTAGGCACCGTCCCTGCATCATCCGTGTTGAGCGGTTCAAATGCAAAGCACAAGATGGGCAGCAATAGAAAGAGGAGGGGAATAAACCGCATTGCTACTGATAAGCCGTCTTCACAAAACCCCAAAATACCTGATTTATATGACAAATTTATGTAGATAGGGCGTGTCACATCGTTGTCATAGAAAATCTTTACATTCACATCGTTAAATGAATAATTTGGCCATGATAAAGAGCGGTACTCAGTGTTTAGCCCAGTTGATTCTGGGCTTTTTTCATTGATTCTTAATCAAATTGAAATATTGCATTTGTACGCTGATGATGTCACCACTTACTGCTTCAGAAAGGTCTATAACCATGGATAACTCAATGAAAGTTGATTTGGCAAACCTATTTCGCCAGCAAGCGATGCAGCGAGAATTACATGCTGCTGATGTGAAAGAGTCAGCGGTCAAAATACCAGCCCCTAGACCTTCTGCCGCAAATCCATTTTTAGTTGATAATAAATATGCGCTCAAACTCGACGAAGTTATTTAATATCTCCTATCTATGAATCGCCCATACAACATCCTTTTCCTTTGCTCTGATAATTCAGGCCGATCTATTCTTGCTGAAGCGCTGGCAACCACACTAAGCCATAGTCGATTTATTGGCTATTCCGCAGGATCAAAGCCGGCCGGTAAGGTACTACCAATTGTGGTCGATTTAATTAAGAGCATGGGGTATCCCATGCAGCTGCTCAGAAGTAAGAGTTGGGATGAGTATGGCCGTGAAGGTGCTCCTCACATGGACTTTATTATTTCTCTTTGTGATTCTACGTTAGGTGAAGAGTGCCCTATCTGGCCCGGACACCCTGCTACTGCACATTGGGATTTTCCCAACCCCATATCATTTGATTCTGGTGAAGAGGCAATGTTGCATGCCTTTAGGGAAATTGAGATGGGCTTGCGCAACCGTATAGAGTTGCTCTTAGATCTACCCCTTGAAATGCTGGA
>CAIKGX010000156.1 GCA_903827075.1 uncultured beta proteobacterium
GATCTGCTGCTCATAAGCAACTGCAGCACTATGGGTACCAGTTTGATGTGATGGATTTGTGTTTGGATTTACATTAGCGCTGATATTTTTTGGCGGTGTAGCGGCGCCTCCATAAGCACCCTCTTTGTAACGCCAGTGCGCAGCCAAGCCATATTCCGCTTGTTGATGCATTTCTTTCGTGCGTACCTGCACCTCAAAGGCGGTACCATTCTCGTCCATCACGACAGTATGGAGTGACTGGTAGCCGTTAGGCTTAGGCCTTGCAATGTAATCATCAAACTCACGCGGTACAGGCTGCCAAATGTTATGGACTAAACCCAAAGTGGCATAACAAGACTTCACATCCGCCACCAAAACCCGAAATGCTCTCACGTCATACAAATTGGCGAAGTCTAAAGACTTGCCTTGCATCTTTTTCCAGATGCTGTAGATGTGTTTTGGACGACCTTGCACCTCACCAACAATATCGGCTTGCTTTAATTCTGCTTTTAAGCGAAGCACGATCTGATCAATAAAAGATTCACGCTCGATCCGTTTGCCATCTAACATCTTGGCAATATCGCGATAGAGATCGGGAGATAAAACACGAAAGGCCAGATCTTCCATCTCCCACTTCATCTGCCAAATACCCAAACGATTAGCTAGAGAGGCATCAATATCGAGGATCTCTTGGGCCCAAGCTTTTGGCATCTCCATTTTTTCTTTAGTGACCCAGCGCAGGGTTTGTAAGCGAGAGGCCAGGTAGATGAGGACGACACGCAAATCATCACCAAAAGCTAACAGCATTTTGCGCAACATCTCTTCTTGACCTGAGATACCGAGACCACCATCGTCACGGACCAGCTTGGCCTGGGCTTGACGCAAACCCCGATAACCAATCAGCAGCTTTGCAGGCTCCTCACCAATCAGTTTGATGAGAGCTTCACGGCCATGGGTTCGTGCAATATTACTTGCGGCAGTTAAGCTCGCTTCATCGAGATGGAGTTCTTGCAGAATGTGGAGAACGCCGGCAGCATGTATTTCGGCTGGCTCACCAAACCAGCCATCGACTATTTGGGGGGTCTGGGGTGAATTTGCCATGATGTAATACGAATTGTGAGGATGAATGCTCGTTTAAACAAGCATCGAGTATTGCTTAACTAAAGAATTCTTTAGCTAAAGCCACTTGCTCAGCTTTAACAAACGCGGGCGCATGCCCCACCCCTGGTATGACAATGCTGCGAGCATAGGGATTGACCTTGCACATTTCAGCAACAGTTGCGGCGGAAAGCAAATCCGAATCACCACCACGCACAATCAACATGGGAATATGAATTTGCTTAAAGGCATGCCACATTGCCATCTCACCAGCCTTTGCCATGATGGGGTTGACTGATGCAAATGGAACAGAAATATCAGGGTCGTAATGCATTGCCCATACCCCATCTTTTTCGATGAGCATGGGTCCGTTATAGATCTCCCACTCCTGCGGTGTATGGTCACCAAAAGAAGCACAGATCACATTTAAACGTTCCAATGCATCATCGCGGTTGGTAAATGCAAATGGCTGACCCACATAGGAGCCTAAGCGTTTGATTGCTTCTGGCTCTATTCTTGGACCAACATCATTAATCAGCATCTTGCGGATGGGGCTATTGGGCATTGAGGCATAGACCATACCAATCAAACCACCCATCGAAGTACCAAACCAATCGACTTGAGCAACGCCTAGATGTTTGATTAAGCTAGCCATGTCTGCAACATACTGAGGAACGGCATAGAGCATGGGATTCTTTAAGCGGTCAGAGTCGCCACGTCCTACAACATCAGGACAGACCACGTAATAATCCGACGACATCGCCTGCGCTAATGTTTTGAAATCACTGCCGCGTCTGGTTAAGCCATGCACACATAACAATACTTTTGAATTACCGGGATTGCCCCAGGCGTAATAAGCCATCCGATGGGGGCCATCAGGGCTAGAGCATTCCACAAAGAAGCGATCCCCTTGGTGAATGATCTCTTCCAGCGATTGCGCTGTCGCGACATCCGGAACATCAGCTACGCAATTGCGCTCACAGACTATATCGGCGCTGACTTCTTCAGGCTGCAAGGTAACGTGATCAATGCCGTGCTTTGCAAGCAACATTTCATGAATCTGCCTCATAATCACCGGCCATTCATTGAGGTTTTCAATTTCAATATGGCCAATCAAAGCGGGAAAGCTAGGTGTCATTTCCCAAACATGTAAGTCATGCACGGCCAATACACCCGGCATTTTTTTAAGGTCACGCCCCACTTCTAAATAATCAATATGCAATGGCACGCCCTCCATCAAAAAGTGATATGACTCACGCAAGATGGAAAAGGTCGACTTCAAAATCAATAATGAAACAAAGATAGAGAGCAAGGCATCAGCTGGCATCCACCCAGTAAATTGGATGATTAAACCAGCCAGCAAAGCGCCAACCGATCCCAATAGGTCGCCCATCACATGCACTAATGCAGCGCGGGTATTGACGCTCTTCTTATCGTGCGACAGAACCCATGCCACCAAGATATTCATGAGTAAGCCAACGAAGGCAACCACGCTCACCGTAAAGCCATCGACTTGATGTGGTGTGTAAAAGCGGGTAATGGCCTCACTCACAATCCAAATAACCAAGGCCAACATCGCAATGCCGTTAACAAAAGCAGCTAAGGCTTCAGCACGGCCAAATCCAAATGAATGTTTAGGTGATGGTGGGCGTCTGGCAATTAACTGCGCTAATAGCGCCAAGCCAAGAGCAGCTGCATCGGTCACCATATGACCAGCATCGGAAATCAATGCCAATGATCCAGCAAAGTAGGCTGCTGCTGCCTCGACGCCCGAGAAACCCAGCGTGAGTACTAGGGCAATCAGCAATAAATTCTGATTGGAGGCTTGCCGAGTATGAGCATGTTTCGCATCCCCTCGTTTATGGGCATGCAAACTAGGATCATTCGGAGAGCTGGGATCCGAGTGAGAAGGTTTTGTAGAGTGTGAAAAGTGGAATCCCGACATGGTGATCCCATTATTTCACTAAATGATGACGGGAGTTAGAAACCCGTAACGTCAACAGGGGCGCCCGTTTTGGTAATCACTTCTTCTTTCGCAACACCGGGGGCTAGCTCTACCAATTTCAGACCCTTGGGAGTGATATCCAAAACACATAAGTCAGTAATGATGCGGCTAATGACGCCCACACCCGTTAATGGCAAGGTGCAATGAGGCAGTATCTTGAGCTCTTCAGTACCGTCTTTTTTCTTAGCAACGTGCTCCATCAGCACCACAACATGCTTTACGCCTGCCACTAAGTCCATTGCACCGCCCATGCCCTTGACCATTTTTCCTGGAATCATCCAGTTGGCCAGGTCACCATGTTCGCTCACCTGCATCGCGCCCAAGATGGCAATATTAATTTTGCCACCCCGAATCATTCCAAAGGAATCGGCTGAAGAAAAAATGGAGGAGCCAGGTATTGTGGTGATGGTTTGCTTACCAGCATTAATGAGGTCAGCATCAATGGTCTCTTCTGTTGGAAATGGTCCAATACCTAACAAGCCATTTTCAGACTGAAGCCACACTTCCATATCTTTGGGGACGTAGTTCGCAACCAAGGTTGGCATACCAATACCAAGATTGACGTAGTAACCATCTTTTAGCTCTTTAGCAGCACGTGCTGCCATTTCTTCTCTATTCCAAGGCATATCGATCTTTCTAAATATCTATTTATGCTATCAATGTATTTGCGATTACGCTGCTGTCAAAGTGCGCTGCTCAATCCGCTTTTCAGGGTTTGTATTCAGAACTAGGCGCTGTACGTAGATTCCAGGCGTATGAATCTGATCCGGATCCAGTTGACCGTTTTCAACGATCTCTTCTACTTCGGCTACAGTAATCTTGCCAGCCATCGCCACTACAGGGTTGAAGTTCCGTGCCGTGTAGCGATAAACCAAATTACCTGACTTATCCGCCTTCCACGCTTTTACTAAAGAAATATCAGAAACGATTGAACGCTCCATGATGTATTTCTCACCATCAAATTCTTTTACTTCCTTACCTTCAGCAACCAAGGTACCCACACCCGTCTTTGTATAAAAAGCCGGAATACCACAACCACCCGCACGCAGCTTCTCGGCCAAGGTGCCTTGAGGAGTAAATTCCAACTCCAATTCACCGGCTAAGAATTGGCGCTCAAACTCTTTGTTCTCGCCAACGTAAGAAGCAACCATCTTCTTTACCTGACGTGAATTTAATAGCAGGCCCAAGCCAAAGCCATCCACACCAGCATTATTCGCAATTGCCGTGAGGTTTTGCGCGCCTAATGTTTTAACGGCCTCAATCAAAGCCTCCGGAATACCGCAGAGCCCAAAACCGCCTACCGCAAGCTTTTGACCGTCTTTTAAGATATCCCGAAGCGCATCTACTGCTGATGGGTAAATTTTATTCATGACTCTTGTCCTAATATTGCCAAAATGGGTAAAAAAGCAATCATAACGCTTTAGCCGTGAGGGCTCGTTAGCAAAGGGTATTCACCGGGATTTTGAGGCCGAGAACTACACTATCGAGGCACAATATACAAAATCGCATATTTTTAAGAATTATCGGAGAAATTGAATGAATGCCCAGGAATTAGTTGCCCAATTTGGACCTCGTGACTCCATGGACTACGACCTTGTCATTGTGGGTGGAGGCCCAGCTGGTCTTTCTGCTGCAATCAAGGCAAAGCAACTTGCTCAGGAATCTGGAAAAGAAATCAGCGTCTGCGTGCTCGAAAAGGGCTCTGAAATCGGTGCTCATATATTGTCCGGCGCGGTGATGGATCCCAAAGCCTTAACCGAGCTCTTCCCCAACTGGAAAGAGCTGGGCGCGCCATTAGATACGGAAGTTACAAAAGATGAGTTTTTATTTCTAACAAAGGAAAGTTCGTTCAAAGTTCCCAATTGGATGTTGCCTCACTGCTTTAAGAATGAAGGCAACTACATTGTGAGTTTGGCCAATGTGACTCGTTGGCTTGGTCAACAAGCCGAGAATCTCGGCGTAGAAATCTTCCCTGGCTTTCCAGCTGCAGAAATTTTGTACAACGATCAAGGCGCTGTCTGTGGAGTGATTACAGGCTCCATGGGCTTAGATAAAGAAGGTGAGCCCACCGATCAATTTCAATTGGGCATGGAGCTGCGCGCTAAGTACACCTTATTTGCTGAAGGCTCGCGCGGACACCTTGGTAAGCAACTGATTGCTCAGTTTGCTTTAGATGCGGATGTAGACCCCCAAAGTTATGGTCTTGGCATCAAAGAATTATGGGAAGTAGAGCCCTCCAAGAGCAAGCCTGGTTTGGTAGTGCATACCGCCGGCTGGCCCTTAGAAAGCGATACCTATGGCGGCTCCTTCCTGTATCACCTTGGAGATAACAAAGTAGCTGTTGGCCTAGTTGTTGGTCTCTCTTATAAGAACCCCTACCTCTCTCCTTTTGAAGAATTCCAACGCTATAAATTGCATCCAAAAATTCGGGAAACATTCGAAGGGGGCAAACGCATTGCCTATGGTGCTCGCGCCCTGACTGCCGGTGGTTTAAATAGCCTACCAAAAACTGTTTTCCCTGGGGGTGCCTTAATTGGTTGTGATGCCGGCTTTTTAAATGCCTCGCGCATTAAAGGTAGTCATGCGGCGATTAAAACGGGCATGTTAGCGGCCCAGGCAGCAGTTGCCGCCCTCAATGAAAATCGCTCTGCGGATGTCCTTTCTGCCTATCCTGCTGCGTTCAAACAAAGCTGGCTGCATACTGAACTGAGTCAAGCGCGTAACTTCAAACCCTGGATGTCTAAAGGCCTGTATCTTGGCACCTTGATGGTGGGTTTAGAGCAAAAGCTCTTGGGTGGCAATATGCCTTGGACAATACATCTCAAACATGCAGATCATGAGTGCTTAGAGCCAGCAGCGCAGCATCAGCCCATTGATTATCCAAAACCAGACGGCAAGATCACCTTTGATCGCCTGTCATCCGTATTTATTTCTAATACCAACCATGCCGAGAATCAACCCAGTCATCTCACACTAAAAGATGCTTCTGTTCCGGTAAACCTCAACCTCAAAACCTATGCCGGCCCTGAGCAGCGTTACTGCCCTGCTGGCGTTTATGAATACGTCCAAATGGATGGCCAAGCGCGCTTACAAATTAACTCGCAGAACTGCGTGCACTGCAAAACCTGCGATATTAAAGATCCCAGCCAAAACATTATTTGGATTACGCCAGAAGGTGGTGGCGGACCTAACTACGCTGCAATGTAATGGCTAGCTTGCCAGTTGCTGACGTGGCCTAAGTTTTTGAATGGCCATACCTGCTAAGCCGCAAGCTAAGGCTGACATGACAAAGACATTGCGCGGTTGAGATGCATCCCATAACCAGCCAGCGCAAAGGCCACCTAGTGTTCCGCCCAATCCATAAGAAACGGTAGCCATCAGTGCCTGACCTCGTGCTTGCAATGGGCCAGTAAACCAGCGTTGCAATAATTTAGTAGCAGCACTATGGTGAGCGGCAAACGTTCCCGCATGCATAATTTGTGCAAGAATCAGCACCGAGGTAATGGGGAAGAAGGCAATCAATACAAAGCGAATAACGCCAATACCAAATGAGACTTGCAGTACCACCTCGGGGTCTAGGCGACTGAGTACCTTGCTCTGAAAATAAAAGAAGATCACCTCTGCAAACACGCCTAATGCCCAGAACAAGCCAATCTGAAATTTGTTGTAACCCAAGTCCGATAGATAGAGTGAATAAAACACATAGAGTGCTGCATGGGCAAAGATCATAAAAAATCCAGAGAGCAAAAACCAGCGTACATCCGGATTAAATAAGACCACGAGGAGTTCGCCCTTCACCATCTTGCGACGTTCCATCTTAGGCTCATGCAATCGAAAGGACACCAAAGCCAGCGCAATCAACACAATCGTGCCCACAATGGGATAGAGCTCGATCCCTTTGCGTTCGAATAATTCTCCTGCAATCAGCACCATCGCAATAAAACCAATCGAACCCCATAAACGCAAACGGCCATAGCGTTTATCAAAGGAGTTATCTTTAAACAAAGCATGGACTGTTGCGGATTCACCTAAAGGCATCAAGCTACTGAGGATGGTATGTAAGACAAACATCCAGATAAAAAATGCAATATAGCTGTGTAAAAAATAGATGGATAGAAAAACCAGCGCGGCTAAGCAAGCGCAAAAGCGAATGATGCTAATACGGTTAGAAAGATAGTCTGCTAACCAGCCCCAAGAAAATGGGCCCACAATTCGGGTAATTTGCAGCATCGACATTAATACCGCTATCTCGATCACACTAAAGCCACGATCTACAAAGAACAAGCTGGCATAGGGTGAAACTAAGCCGACATAGGCAAAATATAAAAAGAAAAAGGACCCGAAGGCCCAGCGAACTGAAGGTGTCATGTTCGCTTCTTAAACTTAATCAGTCTTTGAACCAGGGCGTGCCGCTGGAATAGAGGAAATGGCATGGTTGACATCGCCACACTGCGCGCGATGACGCAGTGCATGATCCATTAACACTAAAGCCAACATCGCTTCAGCAATCGGAGTTGCCCGGATGCCCACACAAGGATCATGACGACCTTTGGTCTGAACGGTTATTGGCTTGCCATCCAGATCAACAGATTCTTTAGGACTCAAAATACTAGAGGTTGGTTTAATGGCAATCGACACTCTTAAATCTTGGCCACTAGAAATACCCCCCAAAGTTCCGCCTGAGTTATTGCTAGCAAAGCCATCTGTAAAAAGTTCATCGCCGTGTTCACTGCCACGCTGTGCCACCGACTTAAAGCCTGCGCCAATCTCGACCCCTTTGACGGCATTGATTCCCATCATGGCATGGGCAATGTCAGCATCTAACTTATCAAACAAGGGCTCACCTAAACCAATGGGTACATTACTTGCGCGCACTTCAATTTTGGCCCCACAAGAATCCCCTGCTTTGCGCAGTTCATCCATATAGGATTCCAATTGAGGAACGATGTCGCTATTGGCTGCGAAAAAAGGATTCCCTTCGATTGCCGCAACATCTTGAAAGGGGATCTCGATTTCACCTAATTGACTCATATAGCCATAAAACTGTGTGCCATATTTTTCTTTAAGCCATTTCTTAGCAATCGCTGCTGCTGCCACTACGGGCGCAGTCAGTCTTGCTGAAGAACGACCACCACCACGGGGATCGCGCAAACCATATTTATAGTGATATGCATAGTCCGCATGACCCGGTCTAAATGTTTGCAAAATATTGCCGTAGTCTTGACTACGGTGATCTGTATTGTGAATCAGTAATGCAATGGGAGTGCCAGTCGTGACACCCTCGTAGACGCCTGACAATATCTCGACTTTATCTTCTTCTTTACGCTGGGTCACATGCCGAGAGGTACCGGGCTTACGGCGGTCCAAATCATTTTGCAGATCAGCCTCAGAAAGCAACATTCCGGGTGGGCAGCCATCTACAACGGCTCCAATAGCGGGACCATGGGATTCACCAAAAGTAGTGACAGTAAAGAGAAGGCCTAAGGTATTTCCTGACATAGCATCATTATCTCATTTGTCAGAAAAATGGGCCCAGATGGGCCCAAGAGTGCAATTCATGGATTGGGTAGTTCAGTTGGAAGGCTTAGCCGCTTCCTCTGGCCAATCCCGAATGTAGGCTTTGAGCATGGTGTTCTCAAAATCCTGCGCCTCTACAACTGATTTAGCAACGTCGTAGAAAGAAATCACGCCCATCAGCATTTTTTGATCAATTACCGGTAAATAGCGGGCATGGTCAACCAACATCATGCGACGGACATCATCAATCTCCGTTTCCATATTGCAGCTTACTGGCTTTGCGTTCATGACGGATTTGACCTTCAGATCATCTAGCTTGCCATGATTCTTAGCCAATGCAGCGATCACCTCGCGGAAGGTCAACATCCCGACTAAATTCTCGTACTCCATGACTACCAATGAGCCAATGTCATGCTCACTCATCACCAAGACAGCGGTTTGAAGCGCGGTATCTGGGGCCACCGTAAATAAGGTGCTTCCCTTAACGCGCAATATGTCACGAACTTTCATTTGGTCTCCAGCAATTAATCTCTTATAGCAAGAATATAGTCTCAAGCCCCTTCAGAATCAAGGGCTCAATGGGGTGTTTCAGTAGCGAATAACCCTGATGACCCCACTACGAATACTAGGCAGGTTCGCTACCAATACCGCGCCAGCCAGCGTGATCCACCAAGTGAGGTAGATCCAAAGGAGCGCCAAGGGGAAAATAGCGAAGGCACCATAAACCGTCTTATAAAAAGCGGTATTAGTTAAAAACAGGCCAAATCCAAATTTCATCAACTCAAATGCAATGCCCGCAACAATGGCACCACTAAAGGCGTCTGCCCATAAAATCCGCTCATAAGGCAAGATCTTGTACACCACAGTAAAGACAGCAATGGCCAATAGCACGGGAACGATCGTTGCAATCAAACTCAAGCCCAAACTTAAGGACTCAGTCCAACCCTCAGATGCGCTGAGCAATAGACCGCTTAAGTAGGTTCCAACACCCAATAAGATGGGGCCCAATATGGTTGCTGCCGAATAGATAGCTACTTTCTTCAAAATGGGACGTCTTTTAGTCACTCTAAATATTTGATTAAAAGCGCTCTCAATCACCACCATCGTCATGATGGTGGTAATGACTAAGCCGATCAAGCCAAGCAAAGTCAAGCCTTGGGCTTTCGCAGAAAACTGATCAAGATAATTAAACATCTGCTCATTTAAACCACCAGGCATATAGGTATCCAAAAGCCAAGCCTGAAAGGCATATTTAATGCGGATCACACTGGGCAAATACCCAATCAAAATCGATGCGACGGTGAGCATGGGCACCAATGACAAGGTGGTTGTAAAGGCTAGGCTAGCGGCAACCTGCTGCAAATTTTGTCCGCGATTGCGCTCCCATATCTCTTTTCCAAGAGAGAGCCATAATTGAGGATTACGAAAAAGGCGCATCGCCGTATCATAAGAGAAGAATATGAGCCAACCCGATATTTTAGTGTTGTACTACTCCCGTTATGGCGCAACTAGAGATCTTGCGCGCCTGATTGCCGAAGGAATCGAGAGCGTTCCCGGCATTAATGCCCGCTTACGCACCGTGCCCGCAATATCTACTGTTTGTGAGGCAAGCGAGGCTGCCGTACCTTTAGATGGCGCGCCCTATGTTGAGTATTCTGATTTACAGGAATGCATCGGCCTAGCTCTGGGCTCCCCCACCGTTTTTGGCAATATGGCCGCCCCCATGAAATACTTTTGGGATGGCAGTTCTTCAGAATGGATGAATGGCACACTGATTGGTAAGCCTGCCTGTGTATTTACGAGCACCGGAAGCCTTCATGGCGGACAAGAAAGCACCCTCCTTACGATGATGATTCCACTGCTCCATCACGGTATGATAATTGTGGGTCTGCCCTACAGCGAGCCCGATTTAATGACTACGAGCACTGGCGGCAGTCCTTATGGGCCCACCCATTTAGCGCGTACTAAAAGTAATGCACCAATCAGCGCGGAAGAGGAAAGATTAGCTAAAGCCCAAGGCAAGAGACTTGCCCAAACCGCACTAAAACTCATACAGAAATAATTGACAGATGCTCAAGAAGTTATTGGAAAAAAATCCTTATCAACTTTTGGCTTTTGCAGCCTTTGTTGATCTATTTATTCTGTGTGTGTGTTGGGAATGGTTTATATCCCCGCTTCGCCCTGGCGGCTCTTGGTTGATCCTTAAAGGCATCCCCTTGCTATTTGCCATCCCCGGAATTTGGAAAGGTAAGGTCTATACCATGCAGTGGGCTACGATGCTGATTTTGCTATACATCACCGAAGGTCTGGTTCGCATCCTGGAGACTGGCGCCAATGTTTGGCTGGCCGCCCTAGAAACCCTCCTAGCCACAATTGGGTTTGTTTGCCTATTGATCTACCTTAAGCCCATCAAAGCTAGAGCTAAAGCCCTGAAAAAGGAACAGGTGCTTTCGGAGTAATCATTGGCAGACACAGCGATTAAAGGCCTGAAAAGGTCTTTTTTCAATTAATTCTGCTTTTTTCTGAAATTTTTCATATTTTTGTCTTTTTCCTGTCATCTCGCAAGATTTCTCATGCGTTGTATGGCCATAGAGGAGACAAATATGTCAACAAGACTCAAACGTTGGGCCCGCGCTATTCAACAAATCGACTTGTCCAAAAGGACAGATCCAGAAGTCGCTATTGGCTACTTAGATAGCAAATACCGCGATATCGCTTGGCGCTACATCCGTATTCTGGGCTTTGAACGCACCATCAGCTTCATGGCCAGCAATAATTTCCACCCAGAATAAGACTCTCAACTCTCAAATTACCCCAGCTTAGGCAACTATCTGGGGTTTTATGCTTTTAGGGTGTCGGTTTCAGGCTTGAAGACCCAAAACGCCATGAGAACTGCTGCTAGGCATGCGCAAGACCCTGAAAACATAAAGGCGTAGCCTGGTCCCACGGATTCATAGAGTGAACCAAAAATAAAAGAGGCAGGAAATAGCATTAGCCCTGATATCAGGTTGAACCAACCAAATGCTGTGCCAGCCATTCCCTGTGGCGCTAGATCAGCTACCAAGGCCTTCTCTACCCCTTCTGTTGCTGCCTTAAATAAACCATAGAGTCCGAATAATCCAAAAAGCATCCCGATAGAAATTCCGGGCAGTCCCATAGCGAAGTAAAAGAAAGCGAATACGCACCAAGCAATCAAAATGAGATGTTTACGCCCAAAGCGATCCGATAGTGCTGATAGCGGTGTTCCAAATATCGTCGTAATTAAAGAAATAGCCGCCCACATCAAGGGTATTTGTTCTTGCGGGACTCCCAATTCTCTTGCCCTTAACAATAAGAACATGTCCGAAGAATTGCCTAAGGCAAATATTCCCACCGTCAGAATGTAACGCTTAAATTGGGGAGATAAGCCTGCAAGCGACCAAGAAAATGGTGGACTTTTAGTGACCTGCTCGCGAGGAGGCTCTTTTAGACAAAGTGCCAAAATCACTGTAATCGCACCGGGAATAATGGCCCACAGAAAAATATCTCGTAATGGCACATGAAACCAAAGCAAGGCAGCTGCTAATAAAGGGCCTAAAACTGCACCAGCGTTATCCATTGAACGATGCAAGCCAAAGGTAATACCACGCTGATTTGCTGGAACACTTTCAGCTAACAAGGCATCTCGTGGTGAGCTACGCAAGCCTTTGCCCAATCGATCTGTGAACCGAATACATAAGACCCACATCCAAGAGCTGGCAATGGCAATTAAAGGTCTGCCAATGGCAGCCAGAAAATATCCGACCACAATCCATGGCTTCGTTTTTTTCGTGCGATCCACAATCACACCAGAAACCAATTTGAAAATACTGGAGGTCGCCTCTGCAACCCCCTCGATCAAGCCCAATGCCCGAGGCCCCGCCATCAATACTGTTGCCAAATACAGCGGCATTAAGGGGTACAGCATTTCGCTCGCCGCATCATTCACAAAGCTGATGAGGCCAATTAACCAAACTGTTTTAGGAAGGGACAGGAGTGTTTTAAACATGTTTATGCAATGTAGCACCGAATTTTTAATTGGCAAAAAAGAGGTGATTACTGTAATAAACACTTGAAACTAGAGCGAATAAAACGTAGGATCGCTGTGTAGGCGTAAGCCAACTATAAAAATAGATGTAAAAAAATGGAACTCTCTTTAAAGGAATAGATCATGAGCCAAAAAAAATTAGTTAAACAGATGTTAAAAAAGTTAGATAAGTTAGAGGCTGATAGAGAGAAATTGATCGACAAGCTAGCGAAGACTTTAGACAAGATGGAAAAAGCTGTGCCAGCGAAAAAAGTAGCAGCTAAGAAGGCTCCTGCTAAAAAAGCACCAGCTAAGAAGGCTCCTGCTAAGAAGGCTCCAGCGAAAAAAGTAGCAGCTAAGAAGGCTCCTGCTAAAAAAGCTCCAGCGAAAAAAGTAGCTCCAACTTTGCCAGTTGTTGCTTAATACGTCTTATTAAAAATAAGCTCTGTCTCGTGAGTAAATCAACTAAATCAAATAAGTTGGATCACCCTTACGAAGCAGAGCTTCAGCTTTTACAGATTCAATTAGTCAAACTTCAGCATCACATCATTGAAAAAGGTACTCGCCTTCTCGTTATCCTAGAAGGTCGAGATACTGCCGGTAAAGATGGCACCATCAAAAGAATCACCGAGCACTTAAGCCCAAGAGACACTAGAGTAGTTGCCTTAAATAAACCTTCTTCGCGTGAAGAAGGTGAGTGGTATTTTCAACGGTATGTCGCAGAGCTACCTAGTGCTGGCGAATGTGTGATCTTTAACCGCAGTTGGTATAACCGTGCGGGTGTTGAGAAAGTGATGGGCTTTTGTACGCCTGCCCAATACAAACAATTCATGGGTTCGGTAAACGAGTTTGAATTATTGTTAGTGAACTCAGGCACCCAGATTATTAAGTACTATCTTGATATCAATAGGGAGGAGCAAGCTCTTCGCCTGAAAGATCGCGCCAACGATCCCCTAAAGCAGTGGAAGATCAGCCCCATTGATGAGCAAGCCCAGAAGATGTGGAAGCCATATAGCGTTGCGCGAGATCTCATGCTTGAAAAAACCAGCAGTGTGGCTGCGCCTTGGATTGTTATCGATGCAAATGATAAAAAGCTCACACACCTGAACTTGATCCGCGACCTACTATCGCGGGTGGACTACCCAGGTAAAGATAAAAAGATTCTCAAGGTAGACTCTAAAATTGTGTTGCCCTGCCCGCCCCTCTCCAAACAAATCCCCAAGCTAGCAAAATAAATTTGTTTATTTAAAAAACTGTTGAGCTTCGTCTATGAGTTCAATGGGTAGCTCTTCTGGAATGTAATGACCGCAAGGCAGCGATCTACCAGAAACTTCCTTTGCCACCTTCTGCCAATCGGCTAATGGTGCAAAGCACGTATTAACCAAACCATGCTCGCCCCATATCACTCGAAGCGGCATCGTTAACTGACGGCCAAGCAATCGGTCAGCACGATCATGCTCTAAATCAATCGTAGCTGCAGCTCGGTAGTCTTCGCACATGGCATGCATGCTTTGGGGATCACTAGCGCCAGCAAGATATTCATTCCAACAGGCAGGATCAAACATGCCAATACCAGCATGCCGACCCATATGGTTTCTCAACCAAAACTCTGGATTAGCCGCAATCAGGGTTTCTGGTACAGGCTCAGGCTGAATTAAGAAGAACCAATGCCAGTAGCCTTTGGCAAACGCCATAGTGGTGTTTTCATACATGGTCAGCGTTGGCGAAATATCGAGCACCATCAGACGCAACACGCTCTCTGGAAAATCCATTGCCAAGCGATGTGATACTCGCCCACCACGATCATGTCCTAATAAGAAAAATTGCTTATGCCCTAGCGCTTGCATTACCGCATGCTGGTCAAAGGCCATCGATCTTTTGGAATAGGTGGAATGATCTACCTGGCCATGTGGCTTTGATGAAGCGCCGTAGCCACGCAAATCACATGCGACCACTGAATATTGTTTTGCTAGCTCTGGAGCAACACGATGCCAAATCGCCTTCGTTTGCGGAAATCCATGCAATAGCAGTAAAGGTGGGCCTGAGCCGCCTATCTGACAGGAAATCTCTATGGGTCCATCTGCTGATGCTACGGTAATGATTTTTTGTTCAAAGCCTGAAATTACGAATGACATGACACCGCCCAATAAAAAAGAGCCCCATCACTGAGGCCCTTTTAAGTTATACATTGACTACCTATTAGCCACTGCCTCAATTTCAGCAACGGTAACATAGCCTTTATTCTGCGAATCAATATAACTAAAATTACTGTAGATACGAGGCATGCAACCATTCGCTTCAGCTAGAGTGAGTTTACCGTCGTGATTGGTATCGCATTTTGCAAAACGCTCTGCGATTTCTTGATTACGCGCGGCATCTTGAGCAAAGACTTGAATGGGTGCGACAACAATAAGCGCCAGCCCAACGGCAAATAGACTCTTCAGTGAGGAATTCATTTGCTATCTCTTATTTAGCAGAAGTTTCCATTGCGGCAAGAACCACTTTCTTGGCCATAGCAACAAATGACTCTACTGATCCACTACCAGTCCTAAAGGACTCCCCTTGAATAGTCACTAAGCCTTCACCCAACAAGACTTTTGATTGACTATCAACAATCTTGCTTTCCACCACCATTGCAGGTGTTTTGGCGTTCAGGCCACCTGCATAGGCTGCTGCATTCGTAGCCAATCCAATTGGTGTGAAGTTCCATGGCTTCAAATAATCATTAGAACTTTCAGCGCCTGTAATGCCAACAGAAACACGTGCTACACCTGGACCAGGTTGCGTGACGATCTTGATATTTCCGCGACCTTGTACCGCCTCAATCATTGAAGCCTGTAGGGCAGCTTTTGCTTGATTAATGGAATCACTCGTAATTTGTTGAGTGGTATTTTGATTTAAGTAAATTGGGTCAAGAATCACGGCTGTGTATGCACTAGGGCTAACGCCAGTAATGCGATATCTCCAGATGCGCACATCCGACTGACTGGTGGATACTGGCTGCAGGAGTGAATAGTTAGGCAAGAATCCGGATTTAGGCATTGGCTCGCTAGCCAACTTAGTGGTATTACTACATGCAGCCAATATCGCCACAACAGAAATTGAGAGGGCTAAAGTGCCTAATTTTTTCATTTTTATTCCCATGAGAGATGAAGGCTAAATGCCTATTTAAAATTGATCATAACCGCCAAAAATTACTAATAGGGTAAATCAGTAGGCAAGATTGATTACGGTGCTGGACAAGGCATCAGGCTTCCGGACTTTTGATGCAATTGCGGCTTGCACTCGACTGGTGCAACAGCCGACTTAGGGCTTTGTGATGGGTTGCCTATAGCCTTTTCAGCTGGGGAGCCTGCAGCCTGAGTGCTAGCCACCACTCCTTCAGCAACATTGACCTTCGGTGCTGGCGCAGGAGCCATCAAGCCAACCGATCTATAGAAATCCTTATCAGTACCAGCACAAGGCATCAAAGCGCCCGTTTTAGGGTTCATTACAGGCTTGCACTGTGGATCAGCCTCCAATCGCGCCTCCAGCATACTTACGCTACAGGACGTCAGAAAGATTGGACTGACAAGCATTAGCAATAGGAATTGTTTAGAAATCATCATGAATGCCATTTTAGGTTAAACACTGTAGCTTTAATAGTGGCAATATATTGCTATTGAGATGATCGAACTAACAAAGGGCCAACATGAATAAAGATGCGTTTGAAAAAGGATTACAAACTCGCCGTGAGGTTTTGGGGTCTGAATATGTCGATCACTCCATTCAGAATGCAGGTGAATTTAATATGCCCATGCAAGAACTGGTCACTGAATATGCCTGGAATGCGATTTGGAATCGACCTGGCCTAGATCGTCGCTCTAGAAGCATGATTAATTTGGCCATGCTGACTGCACTGAACCGCCCTCACGAACTCAAACTGCATTTAAAAGGCGCCATCAATAATGGTCTCACCAAAGATGAGATTCGAGAAATTTTGATGCAGACTGCCATTTATTGTGGAGTACCAGCAGCGATCGATAGCTTTAGATGCGCTAAAGAAGTCTTTGCAGAGATGGGGATTTAATTCGGGGAAGAGTTTAGGTATTGCTGATTAAGTAACTTAGTCTACCCAGCATGATTCGAACGTGCGACCTACGCCGTAGAATATAAAAAATAATATTAATTAATAGCTTAGATAATGATTTAAGCCTTACAAGATCAGTTGTTCAATACGCCCCGAGAGTTGTGGGGTTGGGTGGAATTGAGTGGAATAAGTGGCATCGACAGATGTATCAGCAAAAACGGTGGTATTAACTAGCTGCCCCTTAATCCTGACATAGGCTTGATATTTATTCAAACAAGTATTTAGCCTGTCTGGTTTGCCCCTTTCAAAAAGGCATGACCACTGTCTATCACATACCAGATACTCAAAATGGGTAGTTTGCCCAATCTGTTGC
>CAIKGX010000157.1 GCA_903827075.1 uncultured beta proteobacterium
CGGAATCAACACATCAACAGTGGGCCAGTGGGTTTGATCGGTTGGCATCATCACTGCATTGCGTTTTAAGGGCATTGCAGTTTGTACATAACCCAATATCAAAACAATCAAGGCATAGATTTCTGCTAATACCAAGCCCCAACCTAAAAATGCATCGAGTGCTGTATCAAAATCGACGGAACTGGTTAAGCGCCAGTACATATAGCGCAGCGACATCATTAGTGAGATCACAATCATGAGGATGATGCCCGCCTGTCCCCACGGTAAGGTGCGGATGACTAATGCGATGCTAAACGCGAGAATTGCAAAAATGGCTTGTTCAGATAGGGTGAGGGGTGTGCTAATGACAATAAACATAGCAATTACACCAAACAAGGCAATGCTATAAGTGGCTATCCGATATTTCCAAATTCGCAAATCTAAAATGTGATTTCCGATTCTTTTTAGAATAGAAGATGAATTAAGAAAATAATTCAAGATATTTCTCATTCTTCTGTGAGCGATATACGTCATTCAAAGTTACATTAATTAGCATTGCAAAATCGATGAGATCCTGTGCACCGCGACTCTCTCGCGCATACCTTATTGCATCTTGATTGCAAGCAAGTGCCTCCGGTATGGATTGATCTTGATGGACAACTGAAATAGTTTTATTAGAAAACTGTAGCGCCATGATGTCTGCAACATCACTGGAAAGTTGTCGCGAGCGGTTTAGTTGGTTAATAACATACAAATAATCAATAAAGTCAGCGCGAGTTAAGCAGTACTCCTCAATCAAACTATCAATCATAGGAATGGTTGCGTAGCTCGCTGCATCTGCCAACGTAACCACAATGGCAATGTTGGCTACGGATAGGGCTTGTTTTAAGTAGACTGAGGGCCCTGGTGGTGTATCGATAATGATGATGGCATCTTGAGGTAAACCGAGCGAGACAAGTTGTTGGCTAAGTAGAAGCGGGTTCTTAGATAGCGCGCCTTCAAAACTGATGCGTTCACTTTCGCTAACGTGACCAAAGGGCAGAACAACGCAGCCTGCATTGCACTGAACCATTGCCTTAGCCCAATTGTTAGTACGAAGAGAGCTTAATGCCACCCCTGCATGATGGGATGGGGCAATACCAAAATGTAAGCGCAAGGAATTTTGAGGATCTAAATCGAGGGCAAATACTGTATGACCTTCAGTTCGTAGTGCTGAACAGAGATTGGCGCTGATCGTTGTTTTTCCGACCCCACCCTTAGCAGAAACAACGGATATGATTTTCACGAACGATTTAACCTTTCGAATAAAGAGCTAATACCTTCAGAAGAGGCTGATTTAATATGGGCTGTATCCACTACTAAGGCATTTAGTGCCTTATTTAATTGGACCGGCTTAATCGCTTGAGTCTCTAAAATTGGACTTACTGGTAGTGGTCTAGTAGCTAACGGCTCAATGGCCATCACTTCTTCGTCCGTAGCCAACTCAATCTCTTCTTTTGTAGTCGAAACTGTTTGCGTGATGATTTGCTCCACTACACGTTGGTGTACTGGCGCAGACTTTATGGCCGCTTTAGGATGAATTGCATGCGCTTCCTTAGAATCATCCATTTGGTGAATAGCTGATATTAAGGACCAACGTCCAAGAGACTCATTGGCTTGTTCAGTCTGAACGATCTCCTGATAGCTATTTGGATTTTGTTCAATCGTCTGATATAAACTTTCAATATCACTCGTTTTTTTCATGGGTAATTCCTTTTGTGACGCTCAAATTTCTACGATGTATCCGTGGCAAACTACATGCTCAGTTGGTATTCCGTACTTCCAAATTCATCTGTGGTTGAGATTTGACGAACGCGCAAAGAGTCATTAGCGCCCATTGCTGCAAGCCACTTTTGATAGGTACCTTCTAAAAAGGCCGTGACCCACAATGGGGTTTCTGGGCCGAATGCGCCATTGCGTAAATTGCCATTGCTTGAGCTGTGGTGGGTAATTCTTAAGGTGCCATCATTTTCTTCGAGCTCTACCCAGCCCCAATCCATATCCTGCCAAACAGAGCACATGGCTGCCTGTAAATCACTTAAGGTTTCACATGAGGGTAGCGTGGTTTGAGACCCAAATTGCACACCAATGCCATGCATAACAGCGTGGGGGTTTTTTAATTCAGTCAGACTTGATAGGCCGTGGGCTGTAGCTGCTAAAAGACTACGCCATTGCCGAGCAGATTGGCGCTGAATTCGATAATCTATTTTTTTTGGGGATACCATGATTTATTTCTCCAGGTTAGCAAACATAATTTTTTAAATGGACTTCAGTTTCTTAAGAATGATCTTTTTTATCCACCTTAAAAATGCAGGAGATGTCTAAAAAATGCAAAACTAGTTTCAATAAATACATATGAGCATCTTGATTTCTATGTCAGATCAGTTCGGGTGCTTTATTTAATTGCGCTTGAGATGCATTTTTTGTAAGACCCAATAAACGAAAAAGACTGTCTAAAAATGTAGATTTACTCTTTAATATTTATCTCGCGAGTGCACGCGCCAATGTGGTTGAAGGCAGCTCACCAAAATGCTGTTTGTAATAACCAGCAAACGTAGCCGGCTTGGTAAATCCACAGGAAAGTGCGATAGCGGTAACGGTAGTACCGGGTGAGGCACTAGTTAATTGGTTATGGGCCATCGTTAAGCGCTCTGTACGAACCCACCTCATGGGTGTGGTGTTATAGCGTTTTAAAAATGCATAGTGCAGGTTGCGGGCGGACATATTGCTTACTCGCTCTAACGCAGTAAGGGTAATGGGCTGACTTAAGTGGGATTGCACGTAGTCGCAGATCCGATCTAATAAGCGTCTTGCGTATTTTCGGTTTGAGGTAGCGCTTGACTCATCTAGAAATAAACCAGGCTTTAACATGACTGCCAAATTGCGATAAAAGTAGTCATCTATTGCTGTTTGATTCAGTAATTCAGGTTGCAAGGAAAATTGATCTAGTAAATGAGCTAGTTGTCTAAAAACCATTTCAAAAGATAATCGACCAACCTGTAAACTCAGTTTTCTCGGGGCATGCAAATCAAATATATTTTGGGAGTATTGGTCAATGCCCAGCATACTGCGCGCAATTTCCTCTAACTTTTGAGGATCAATGTCAAACATTAACGCTGACCACACTGAGTTTTGACCGCTCCCTGTGCAGTTGGGGAGGAATAAGGCATTTACACCAGACTGCCAATGGAATATCCGCCCATCAATGATGTAGTTTCCTTGTCCATAAAATGGAATCATGAGGGTGGTGTCTTCATTTTGATTTATCTTAAATCTGACAGGTGTGCTTGCTGTTGCGGCCATTTTCATACCATTGACATTTAGCAAGCAGGACTGATGTTGAAATCTCCCATGATCGGCAATGGACTCGCATTCCTGTAAGCCAGACATAACGCCGTTAAGGCGATCCTGCATCTCCATTACAGAGTCATCAATTTTTGCAGAGCGCCCACCGAAGACCAGGGGCGGCAATAATCCAGATAATTTTTTTCTGTACATCAAATTAGCAATACACTTTACAGGGTGGAGATTTGCTATCAATCAAGGAAAAAATAATCTTGATTGAGCTTTAAAAACTAGACTTGATTCTGACGGGAAGCCGGAGGAGGGGCGACCTTAAAAGCGCAAGAGTGCGCTTAAAAATGCAAAACGCTGTGCATTGGTATTAGCGTGCTTGTGCTCGAGCGAGAGTTGCTGATGGCAACTCACCAAATCGTTTGTTGTAGTAAGCAGCGAAAGCGGTGGGCTTATTAAAGCCGCAGTCTAAAGCAATGGTAGTCACCTTATCGCCGGGGATGCCCCGGTTCAGTTGATTGTGAATGAGTGTTAAGCGTTCGGCTCTTACCCACTGCATGGGCGTGCAGTTGTGACGCTTGAGGAAGGCATAGTGTAATTTACGCCTAGACATACAGCTGATCCTCTCTAGATCAGTGAGGTTAATAGGTTGGTTTATGTGCGCCTGAATATATTGACAGACACGATCTAGCAAACGCCTAGCGTATTTGCGGTTAGAGCTTGAGGTAGACGCATCTAGAAATAGGCTAGGCTGCAACATCATGGCGATGTTTCTATAAAAAGCATCGTCTATGCCAGATTGATTTAGTAATTCAGGTTGTAAAGAGAATTGATCTAGTAAGTTAGCCAATTGTCGAAAGACTGTTTCAAATGAGACGCGACCTACCTGCATGTCGATTTCTCGTGGCGTGTCTAAATTCATTAAAGATGGGGAGTCTGGGCCCAAACCCAGCATAGTGCGAGCAACCGTCTCAAGTCTAATGGGATCGAGATCGACCATGAGAACTGATCGGTTTGTACTCTCTGAGCTTCCCCCACATCTTGGTAAAAAAACCGCCTTACTGCTGGCGTGCCATTGCAGGGTACGGCCATCTGCAATCAGGCTACCGTGCCCCGAGAGAGGGATGATGAGGGTGGTTTTATTTGTTTTTCCTACCTTAGAGCGTATGGGGGTGCTAGAAGTAGCAGCGATTTTCATCCCATTGACGGTGAGTAGGGATGAGTGATGGCGAAATAATTTGTGATCAATGAGTGACTCATACTCTACAAGCCCAGTGATAATGAACTTTAATCGCTCGCGCATATCGTAAACGGATTCATCTATGTGCGTTGACCGATCACCAAAGGCTAAGGCAGATAAATTCGATTTTGAGTTTTGGCTAAGTTGCATCAGTAATTCTAATAATCTATATATTCAAGGTAGCCGCAGCAACATAGGAGTCAACAATATTCAGATAAAAAAGCGCCTACCTTTTCTCGGCTTGGCAATCATGAGGTTAATTAACCTGCACGAGCTTTTCTTCTAATAATTTCACTTCTTTCATAAGCACTTGTAATGCATCTTTAATGGATTTAGTTGTATTAATGAACTCCTCTTGTTTGGCAAGGATGCCGCCTTTTAATTCTGCATTTCGCATTTCTACTGCCTCAACGCTGGGCATACCCAATGCATTTAAGTCCAGATCAAGCCAGGATCGGAGGACCAATAACTTATCAAGTTCGGGGATTGCTATACCTCTCAGCCAGCGTCGAGCTGACTCTTGGGTGATGGGTTCTGATCTAGATGCGCGTAAATTAAATTCTTTGGCTATAAAAGCCGC
>CAIKGX010000158.1 GCA_903827075.1 uncultured beta proteobacterium
CCGGCCGCATGGCAGAAGCGGGCTATTTGAAAAAATTAGGTGCTGCTGAAGTGATCGATCGCGCAGCGTTGTCGGTACCCGGAAAGCCTTTGGCAAAAGAGCGTTGGGCGGCAGTGGTTGATAGTGTTGGTAGTCATACCTTAGCTAACGCCTGCGCGCAAACCAAGAGCGACGGAGCGGTTGCTGCTTGTGGACTAGCTCAAGGAATGGATTTTCCTTCGACAGTAGCTCCATTTATTTTGCGAGGCATTACCTTGTATGGCATTAACAGTGTGACTGTGCCGCGTGCAAAACGAATAGCTGCTTATGAACAACTCAGTGAGTTGGTGGATCTCAAAACTTTAGAAGAAATTTCTCATGAGATTAGCTTGGAAGAGTCAATGAAGTACGCTACAGAATTAATAGCAGGCAATGTGCGTGGCCGTTTAATTGTGAATGTGAATAGATAAAACAATGATAGCTGAGATGGCTTATTAATCTGACTGGGGTTTGCGTGCTTCAAGTTGCGCGCAAACGTTCAGCTTCTCTCTGTTGGAAAATTCAGACCAAGAAGCGATTTCAGAGAGCGTGCGAAAGCAGCCACGACAGTAGCCATTTTCAGGATTCATTTCACACCAATTAATGCAGGGCGATGGAACTGTTGTCAAAGTCAACCTAGAAAAATATGAATACAAGCAAACCAGCAGATATTACTAATGCCATCCATTATCCATTAGGTGATGTCTTGCCAGAGGTAGGCAGCGCGATTGAGGTAGCGCCCGGCGTACGTTGGCTAAGGATGCGTTTACCTTTTGCTTTAGACCATATCAATCTCTGGCTTTTGCGCGATACCATTGAAGGTGTAGAGGGCTGGACGATTGTGGATTGCGGAATTGCAAATGATGAGACTAAAGCTTCTTGGGAGCAAGTATTTTCAACGCAGCTTCAAGGGATGCCGGTATTGCGCGTGATCGTAACGCATATGCATCCTGATCATGTGGGTCTGTCGCAATGGTTGTGCGAGAAATGGAATGTACCCTTATGGATCTCGATGACCGATTATTTAACGGCGCAGTGGTTGAGTCATAAAGAGGGGGGTGCCGCCATTGGATCGCGTGCAGGCAGCGGTGGCTCGGCAGATCACTTTCAGAAGCATGGCTTGAGTACGCCAGAAGATTTGGAAAAAATTCGGGGTCGATCAAATTACTATAGCAATATGGTTCCCGGAATCCCGCGTCAATATCGCCGCATCATAGATGAAGAAATAATATCCATTGGTGGTCGCGATTGGCAAGTCATTATGGGTTATGGGCATGCACCTGAACATGCGTGTTTATATTGCCAAGAATTAGGCGTATTGATTTCGGGGGATATGGTGTTGCCTCGTATTTCTACCAATGTGAGTGTGTATGATGCTGATCCTGATGCTGATCCATTGGGCTTATATCTAGATTCTTTGGAGCGACTGAATTGTTTGCCAGCAGAGACCTTTGTATTACCGTCTCATGGAAAACCATTTACAGGAATGAGCTTGCGGATTGCGCAATTAAAAGCGCACCACGATGATCGTTTGGCAGAAACTATTGCTGCATGTAAAAAACCGGCACATGCTAGAGAGATTGTGCCGGTTTTGTTTAAGCGGGAATTAGATATTCACCAAATGACTTTTGCCATGGGTGAGGCTATTGCTCATCTGAATTACCTACTTCGTCGAGGAAAGTTGAGCCGGCAGCTTTGCGATGACGGGATGTTGCGCTTTTGCGTGGTCTAGCACGCGTTTTAGGGCTTGATTCTTCGGTTGATCCAGTTGCCGCAGCACTAGCTGCAGATACTGCATCGCCAAAGGATTTCAGAGCCATCATCGTCGCATGCTGAACTTCTAAACCCTGAATAGTGGATTTAAGGATGTTGAGATTCAGGTTAAGCCAGTTCTCAACACTCTTTAGGTCTTTGATGCGCTTTTCTAGCTCATCTACATCAAGCCCTGGAAAAGCGGAGCCAAATCCCCCGGAAGCCTTAGAGGCATCAGTAGTGAAGGGGAATTGCCCAGGCATTTGTCCAGTTGCATTTTGGCCCCACATGGTTTTAAACATTTCAAGGCTTTGGTTGAATTCGGGAATGGTTCCAAACATAAGGGGCTCCAGGTTGGATGAAAAGTGGCGTTTGCCAATAGAATAAGGGATTCTAGAGATTAATCCCGGTTAAGCAATGCAATTTAATGGTTTATCCCAGTCCTATACCCGCGGTCAGGCCCTTCCTGAGCTTTTGAAGCAGCGCATTCTCATTTTGGATGGCGCCATGGGCACGATGATTCAACAGTACAAACTGTCTGAGGCTGATTACCGTGGACTGCCAGTGAATACCCGTTTTGCTGATCATCCTAGTGATATCAAGGGCAATAATGAGCTTTTGGTTTTAACCCAAGCCCAAATTATTAGCAAGATTCATGAGCAGTACCTCGATGCAGGGGCCGACATTATTGAAACCAACACTTTTGGCGCAACCTCAGTTGCACAAGAAGACTACAAGATGGCTGGTTTAGCGCGGGAGATGAATATCGTTTCCGCGCAACTTGCTAGAGCTGCTTGCGATAAGTTCAGTACCCCCGAAAAACCACGTTTTGCAGCTGGTGCAATTGGACCTACACCCAAGACCGCGAGTATTTCACCAGACGTGAATGACCCAGGTGCTCGCAATGTAACTTTTGATGTTTTACGTGCATCTTATCGTGAGCAGATAGAAGGGCTCTTTGCTGGTGGGGTTGATTTATTTTTAGTTGAAACGATTTTTGACACCCTCAATGCCAAAGCAGCTTTATTTGCTCTGGATGAATTTTTTGAAGAGACTGGTGAGCGTTTGCCAGTCATGATTTCCGGAACAGTTACGGATGCCTCCGGACGTATCCTGTCAGGGCAGACTGTTGAGGCCTTTTGGAATAGTCTGCGCCATATCAAGCCACTTACGTTTGGATTGAACTGTGCCTTAGGCGCTGCTCTGATGCGCCCTTATATCGCAGAGCTTGCTCGTATTTGTGATGCTGCAGTTTCTTGTTATCCCAATGCGGGCTTGCCTAATCCTATGAGTGATACGGGCTTTGATGAAACTCCAGAAATTACTTCTAGTTTGGTAGATGGCTTTGCTAAAGACGGCCTAGTCAATTTGGTTGGTGGTTGTTGTGGAACTACGCCAGACCATATTCGGGCGATTGCCAATGCAGTTGCTAAGCGTAAGCCCCGTGCTTTTTATCGTGAAGATACTAATGAGGTATCAGCATGAGCAAGAAAGCGATGCCTCCAATGAAGCTCTCGGGCTTAGAGCCTTTCAATGTCACGGCAGATGTTGGATTTGTGAACATCGGTGAGCGTACGAATGTCACCGGTTCAAAAGCATTCTCCCGCATGATTTTGAATAATCAATTTGACGATGCGTTAGTTGTTGCTCGTCAGCAGGTGGAGAATGGTGCACAGGTCATCGATATCAATATGGATGAAGCGATGTTGGATTCTGAGGCGGCAATGGTGCGCTTTTTAAATCTGATTGCTTCTGAGCCAGATATCGCGCGCGTTCCAATCATGATCGATTCCTCCAAGTGGAGCGTGATCGAGGCTGGCCTGAAATGCGTTCAAGGTAAGCCGATTGTGAATTCAATCTCCTTAAAAGAGGGTGAAGAGCCTTTCAGAAAACAAGCACGTTTGATTCGTCGTTATGGCGCTGCAAGTGTAGTGATGGCATTTGATGAAGCAGGTCAAGCCGATACCTTCAAACGTAAAACTGAAATCTGTCAGCGTTGCTACGAAATTCTTGTGAATGAAATTGGCTTTCCTGCTGAAGATATTATTTTTGACCCCAATATCTTTGCAATCGCAACGGGCATTGAAGAGCACGATAACTATGCCGTAGATTTTATTAATGCTACGCGTTGGATTAAAGAAAATCTTCCCGGCGCTAAAGTCAGCGGTGGCGTATCGAACGTCAGCTTCTCATTCCGCGGTAATGATCGCGTTCGCGAGGCTATTCATACTGTGTTCCTGTATCACGCTATCCAGGCAGGCATGGATATGGGTATTGTGAATGCCGGTCAGTTAGGTGTTTATGCCGATTTGGATGCAGAGTTGCGTGAGCGTGTTGAAGATGTCGTGCTCAACCGCTTTAAAGAAAAAGACGGTAAGACGCCTACAGAACGTTTGCTTGATATTGCCGACCAATTTAAAGGTGGTGGCGCAAAGCAGCTCGAAAATTTAGCTTGGCGTGAAGCACCAGTGCGTGAGCGTTTAACCCATGCATTAGTGCATGGCATCACCACATTTATTGAAGAAGATACAGAAGAATTGCGCGCCCAAATTATGGGTGATGGCGGTAGACCTATTGAGGTGATCGAAGGCCCGCTAATGGATGGCATGAATGTCGTTGGAGATTTATTTGGTGAGGGGAAAATGTTCCTGCCACAAGTAGTCAAGAGCGCGCGCGTGATGAAGCAAGCAGTGGCGATTTTGATTCCTTATATTGAAGAAGAAAAGCGTTTACACATTGCCGCTGGCGGAGAAGCAAAGGCCAAGGGCAAGATTGTTATGGCCACTGTTAAGGGTGACGTGCACGATATTGGTAAGAATATTGTTACCGTGGTCTTGCAATGTAATAACTTTGAAGTCGCCAATATGGGTGTCATGGTTCCTTGTGCAGAAATTCTGAAGAGAGCCAAAGAAGAGAAGGCGGATATCGTTGGCCTGTCTGGTTTGATTACCCCATCTCTTGAAGAGATGACTTATGTGGCTCAAGAGATGCAGCGCGATGATTATTTCCGTGAGCGACAAATTCCATTGATGATTGGTGGTGCAACAACTTCGCGTGTACATACTGCTGTGAAAATTGCGCCTCACTATGATGGCCCAGTAGTCTATGTGCCTGATGCTTCACGTTCTGTTTCAGTAGCATCCAGTTTGTTATCAGATGAGAGTGCCAAGAAATTTATTCAAGATCTTCGTGATGACTATGTGCGCATTCGTGAGCAGCATGCAAATAAGAAGGCCGCCCCAACCATTTCTTTAGAGGCAGCCCGCAAAAATCGGGAATTGATTGATTGGTCTGCTTATGTGCCTGAGAAGCCGAAATTTATTGGTCGTCGGATCTTTAAGAATTTCGCCTTAAGCGATATTGCCCATTACATTGATTGGACCCCATTTTTCCAGACCTGGGATTTAGCCGGTAAATTCCCAGCAATCTTAGATGACGAGGTGGTAGGTATTGAGGCGCGCAAAGTATTTGAAGATGCAAAGGCATTATTGGATAAGTTGATTAAAGGCCAGTGGATACAAGCCGATGCAGTTGTTGCTTTTTATCCTGCTAATACTGTAGGTGACGATATCGTGCTCTATACCGATGAATCACGCGACCACCCTTTATTTGTATGGCATAACCTGCGGCAGCAAGCCGAACGTCCGGTAATCGATGGTGTACGTCGTCCGAATCGTTGCTTGGCCGATTATGTTGCACCTAAGGATTCTGGTGTAGCTGATTACTTGGGCTGCTTTGCCGTCACAACCGGTCATGGTGTTGAAAAGAAGGTGGAAGAGTTCCAGGCTAAGCATGATGACTACAGTGCGATTATGTTGAAGGCTTTAGCAGATCGTTTGGCGGAAGCCTTTGCTGAACTGATGCATCATCGTGTGCGGACCGATCTGTGGGGTTATGCCACCGATGAGATTTTGACCAATGAACAAATGGTGAATGAAGAATACCGCGGCATTCGTCCAGCCCCTGGTTACCCAGCATGCCCTGCTCATGAAGTGAAAGAGGATTTACTGAGGGTAATTGGGTCAGAGGACATTGGTATGACTTTGACTGAATCCATGGCCATGAACCCTGCCTCTAGTGTCAGCGGTTTCTATTTAGCCCATCCAGACGCACGTTATTTCAATGTAGGTAAGGTCTCAACAGATCAGGTGGAGGATTTAGCTGTACGCCGAGGGCAATCAATTGATGATGTGCGCCGTCAATTAGCTAGCTCAATCGACTAAATACTTTGGTTGATGATGTGGGGCCTAAACGCCCCACATGACAGGCTCATCCTTAGCATTAGCTTGTTTCATGAGTTCTAAGAATGGGTAGGCCCTTTGCCCAAGTCTATCGGCTAATTTGGGCCTCTCTGCTGCCTCATCACCCGACTCTTTGGCTTGGGCACGCTCTTTTAAGTCTTTCAGAATAGCGGTCTCTAGGGTGATGATGAGGCTTGGCAGTTGCTCTACCGTGAAAATACCTCTGGGCTCTAAAGGGCGAGCCAAAATATCAAATATCCGTTTGGTCAGATCAGCCAGCATGATGACGTCTGGACCCGCTTTTGAGCGAAATTGATAGATCATTTCCGTAGCTTACCACCTGATAAACTCACTTATCTATGTTGTTAACTAATAAAAATCGTTTAATTGAAATGTTGGGTGCCGCCCTTCAGGTCATCGCTCACGAGCGTGGCTTAGGCGAAGCACCGCAGCCCCGCTTGGAGCGCCCAAAAGCAGTGGATCATGGGGACGTTGCTTGCAATATTGCCCTTCAGCTTTCTAAGGCATGGAAGCTCAATCCTAGAGAATTGGCGCAAGCCTTGGTTGAGCGCTTGCAACAAGAGCCTGGTTTTGCCGATCTGATTGCATCCTGCGAAATTGCTGGCCCTGGATTTATTAACTTTCGCCTGAGCAACGCAGCTAAAACAACAGTTATTCAAGAGATTTTGTCCGCAGGTACCCAGTATGGACTCTTAGCCCCAGGCACAGGTCCGGTTGCTAGTGCGATGATTGAATTTGTGTCCGCCAATCCCACTGGGCCCCTGCATGTCGGCCATGGTCGTCAAGCTGCCTTGGGGGATGCGTTGGCAAATTTGCTCGCTACCCAGGGGATCAAAGTCCATCGTGAGTTTTATTACAACGATGCGGGCGTACAGATCGCTAATCTAGCCTTGTCAGTAGAGGCCCGCTTGAGTGGTTTGAAACCAGGTGATGCTACCTGGCCGGAAAATGCTTACAACGGTGAATACATTGCTGAAATTGCCGCTGCTTTTAAGGGTTCCACCCAATTCCGCGGGGACTTATCCGCATCGGAAAAGATGGAGGCCATTCGCCAGTTTGCCGTAGCTTACCTGCGCAATGAACAGGATATTGATTTAAAAACCTTTGGTGTGAAATTTGATTGCTATTACCTGGAGTCTTCTTTGTATACCGATGGAAGTGTTGCTCAAATAGTTCAAGATTTACAGAGTATCGGTAAAACCTATGAGGGCGATGGTGCACTTTGGTTAAAAACAACCGATGACGGCGATGATAAAGATCGCGTGATGCGCAAGTCTGATGGGAGCTTCACTTACTTTGTTCCTGATGTGGCGTATCACGCCAGCAAATGGCAGCGTGGTTTTGAGAAGGTGATCAATGTGCAGGGTAGCGATCACCACGGTACGATTGCTCGCGTTCGCTCTGGCCTTCAAGGCGTGGCACAAAAGCGCGGCTGGGATATTCCTAAAACTTTCCCCGAATATGTATTGCATAAGATGGTGACTGTGATGCGTCATGGTGAAGAGGTAAAAATCTCTAAGCGTGCCGGATCATATGTAACGGTACGTGATTTAGTGGAATGGTCTGGTGGTGTTACTCCAGAGATGACTACAGAAGAGCGCGAGCTTTCATTACAGCGAGGCCGTGATGCGGTACGTTTCTTTTTAATCTCTCGTAAGGCAGATACCGAGTTTGTCTTTGATATTGATTTGGCTCTACAGCAAAATGACGAGAACCCTGTGTTCTATGTTCAATATGCTCATGCACGGATTTGCTCTATCTTGACCCAATGGGGCGGTCAAGATGGGGATCTGAAATCAGCCGACCTATCTTTATTGCAAAGCAAGGCCTCTGATCATTTATTGCGCCGCTTGGCTGAATATCCTGAAGTCTTGACTGATGCAGCCGCAGAGCTCGCACCCCATGCTTTAGCGTTTTATTTGCGTGATTTGGCGGGAGATTTCCATACCTTCTATAACGCGGATCGAGTGTTGGTTGATGATCTAGCCCTGAAATTAGCGCGTTTAGCTTTGCTCTTAGCCACTCGCCAAGTGCTTGAAAATGGTTTAAAACTATTAGGTGTATCCGCACCCGCTAAGATGTGATGTATGGGTCTGCAGCAAACAGGTAAAAAGCAAATAGGCAGGATCGGGACAAGATGAAAAAAACGAATCAAAAAACCAGCTTCATTCAGCGAGAAAATGCTTCTAGTCCTGAGTACGGTGGGACTATTCTCGGATTCATTTTGGGTTTGGGTGTGGGTTTGGGCGTTGCTTTCCTTATTGCCTTTTACCTCTCTAAAAATACACCCCAAGAGCGCCCTGGAATGAGGGCGCCCAATCTACCTTTAACTATTAAGCCGGGACCCGCTCCAGCTGAAGGTGAAACCGCTGCCCCAGTTGAACCTTTAGATTTGAATAAGCCCCTACAAGGTAAGTCATCCGCTCCATCTGCAGCAGCAGATCCTATTGGTGATTTGGCCAATGGCAAGAAGCCCTCTGAGACATCTGCTACGACAGCACCTGCTACTAAATCGGATGCAATCTATTTCTTGCAGGTGGGTGCATTTGTGAAGCGCCCTGATGCCGATGCACAGAAAGCGAGCTTAGCCATTCAGGGAATTCAGTCACAATTAAGTGAAGTCACCAGTGAAGGCAATACGCTTTGGCGTGTTCGTGTAGGACCGTTCAATAGTGTTGAAGAAAGCAATCCTGTGCGCGATAAGTTAAATGGCATGGGAATCAAACCAACCGTGATTAAATCTAGCAAATCATGATTTCACTATCTAAAAGACTTCTCGCTCTAATTGCAACGATCTTCCTTGCGTGTTCATTTATGGGTATTGCAATTGCGCAAAGCCCAAAGATTGAGGAAGGCTTTGATTACCGCGTTCTTCCAATGCCACAGCCTGTAGAGGTCAAAGGCAAAGTAGAGGTGATTGAGTTCTTTTGGTACGGCTGTCCACATTGTTATGATTTTGAGCCTGAGCTCACTGCTTGGATCAAGCGCCAACCTAAAGATGTCACGTTTCGGAGAGTGCCGGTGGCTTTCCGTGACGACTTCATGCCCCACAGTCAAATGTTCTATGCCTTAGAGGCAATGGGTAAAGGCGACGCTCTGAATGAAAAGGTGATGTATGCCATGCATAAAGAGAACAAGCGCCTCATGACGGAAAGTGAGATTGCCGATTGGGTGGCCTCCCAGGGTATCGACCGTAATACTTTCTTGGCGACCTATCGTTCATTCGCAGTAGCTTCTAAGGCCCGCGCTTCAAGGCAGCTAGCCGATGCTTATCGAATTGATGGAGTACCAACCATTGTGATGCAGGGCCGCTATGTCACCTCACCATCTATTGCGGGCACTAAAGCGAAAGCAATTCTCGTCATGGACTATTTAGAGCAAAAAATTCGTAAAGATAAGTACAAGTAGATAGAAGGATCTCTTACTTAAATCTGAACGAAGCGACGTACGAACCAAAAGTAAAGCGGGTAGGGTAAGATTCTAAGGAATTTCAGAAACCTTGAAAACCGTTTGGGAAAGTGAATATCAAATTCCCCATTTTGAATTCCTACAATGATTTCTTTAGCCGCTTGCTCTGCTGTAATTAAAGCAGGCATCTCAAAGTCATTTTGCGCTGTCGCCTCAGTTGCGACAAATCCTGGTGAGATCATATGCACACTGATACCCTGTGGCAGTAGATCGTAGTAGAGGGTTTCGCAAAAATTGATAATGCCAGCCTTACTGGGGCCATATGCTAATGCTTTAGGAAGCCCGCTGTAACCAGCGACACTACCGACAATTGCAATATGCCCAGCATGATTTTGGAGCATCTCAGGCAGGACTATAGCTACCGCTCTCATTGGTCCCAAGAGATTGGCGTCAATGGTCTGCTCGGCAATATCCATCTCAAATTGATCTGCACGCAAAGGAACATACAGGCCGGAGACAAAAAGTAATAGATCTAGAGCGCCCCAATTTTCTAGTATGTGTTGATAGGCGCTCTCAAGCTGCTCTCGATGAGTAACGTCAACTGGCAGTACTAAAGTTTGGTTTATCTGAGCTGTACTAGCTAATTTTGTAAGTCGTTCAATACGACGAGCTGATAGAGCAACTTTTGCCCCAGCCGCAAGCAATGAGGTTGAGCATGCCTCACCTATTCCACTAGAGGCTCCAATCACCCAAACACGCTTGCCTGACCAGCTTGCTATGCCCGCCTGTTTCATGCTGTTAATGAGTTGCAAGAAGGGGGTATGACTTTGTGGCTTAGAGTAAATTGCACGACATCAATATTCTTTTCTGAAAATCCTGCAGCGCAATACATGAGATAAAAGTTCCAAAGGCGAATGAAAGCCTCATCAAAACCTAAGTGAGTAATCTCTTGAAGTTTGCTATTAAAACTGTCTCTCCAGAGGCAAAGAGTTTTTGCGTAGTCAGAACCAAAGGCAAACTCAGCATCTACTTGCAGGCCGGCACCAGCAGCTAGATCTGCAAACCCTTTTCTTGAGGGCAGCATGCCACCAGGGAATACATATTGTTGAATGAAATCCGTGTTGTGGCGATACCGATCAAAAAGCTCTTCTGCAATCACAATCGTCTGAATACAGGCCTTGCCCCCCGCCTTTAAGCATTTAGCAATTGCATGAAAATATTCTGGCCAATGTCTTTCACCAACGGCCTCAAACATTTCGATTGAGGCAATGCCATCAAACTGTTCTTTGCAGTCACGATAATCTTGCAGGCGAACTTCAAAAGTTTGATTACTTGAAAGGGTGCCCTGTACATTTTGAAGTCGATGTTTTGCAAATGATTGCTGTTCGGTAGACAAGGTGAGGCCAGTAACTGAGGCCTTATTGCGCAAAACTTCTTCCATAAAGCCGCCCCAGCCACAACCGATTTCAAGTAGACGATGATTTGGTTGAGTATTAATGGAATTGAGAATACGAGTAATTTTTGCTTTTTGCGCATCTGCTAGGGATTGACTGTCTCCCAAATTGAACCAGGCGCTGGAATAGCTCATTGTGGGATCAAGCCATAAAGTGTAAAACGCATTTCCTAAGTCATAGTGTGCGTGGATATTTTTTTTGCTTCCAGATTTCGAATTATCTCTAAGCCAATGCTTTAAGCGATAGATGAGAGAGCCATACCAACTGCCATAAATAGCCTTCTCCAAAATTGTGCGATTTCGGATGGTAATCTCTAGGAGGGTTTTCAGATCACTTGTATTCCACTCCCCGCGAATATAGCTCTCAGCAAAACCAATATCGCCATGAGAGAGCACTTGTTTGAAGACTGACCAATCTAGAACTTGAATGTTTGCTCGCAAGGTGTCGCCAATATTTCCAAATTCCTTAATGACCCCATTGGGAAGGGTAAGTGTCAGATGGCCGCTACGTAATTTGGATAGCAAACCTAATACCGTTTCGGTAGTGATGCTATGGGCTTGTAGCTTAGATCCCCGTTTTTGTGGACGAGAAAAGATCAAGCGAGAGAGGAGTGAGTGACCAGGGCGATTCATCGGCTAACTTCAAGTTCAGGTGGTGTTGGCTTTGTATGAAAGGGTACACCTTTTAGCCAGAGTTTCAATGCCTGCCAATGAATACGGCCAATAACACCCAGACTCATGAGTGGATAACGTAAGAAGGCTAAATACAATGCGCTTTTAGTGAGGGGCTCGCTCACCCCACTGATGCTGGTATTAATCAGCGGGGAGCCCTCTTCATGCAACTCGATACGACAAACCGTATTTCTGTTTGACTGGCTATCCTGTGTAAATAAGAATCGGAAGTGGTATTCACCACTCACATCGCAAAATGGCGATACGTGAAAAACTTTTTTACTTTTGAGTGTTTCACCTGATCGCAATACCTCGCCAGAATCTTTATATAGTAAATAGCAGTGGCGCTCACCAAAGGTGTTGTTAACTTCAGCCAATACTGCCTGGACTTGACCGCCGATTCGAGTGCAGAACCAGAAGCTCACCGGATTAAAAACGTAACCGAGAACTCTTGGGAAGGTTTGCAACCAGATTTCTCCATCGACATGATGAATACCATTCTCTACGAGGACCTGTTCAATCCACTGTAGGCTATCTGCACCGCCAATCCCATGGTCTTTATCAAAGAGTGAAAATAAGCTAAATTGATTGTCTCCAAGCCCACTTTTTTTGAGTAATGTAGGATCATTTTTTCTGGAGCGCATTGGAATAGAGAGTGTGAAGATGCCATAGCCAAAAGCATTTTTCGCCGGCCGAAATCGGCGATGTTGGACTACCCCGAAATTGATCCTTGCCTGATTCATTTACTGCGCATCTTGAATGGAGTTGGTTTTGATGGGAGGTCGAATACTCTCTAATAAGTCTTTGGCAACCAATTCACCTGAGCGCAACCCATCTTCATGAAAGCCAAAACCAGTCCATGCACCGCAATACCAGATAGAGGAAGCCCCCTGAATGAGGGGTAATTCTTTTTGGGCTCGAATGGCTTGCATATCGAACATAGGGTGGGAGTAATGAATCTCTTGATGAACCAGTGCGGGATCTGGTTCGGTCGATGGGTTGAGGCTCACAATAATAGGTAATTGCTTCAATTCCTCTGGTAAAGGTTGCAAGCGATTGATTAGGTAATTAACACTAACGTGTTGCTGTGCCGTAGGTGTGTCCCCCGAATTGGCGGTGTAATTCCATGCCGCCCAGCATCGTTCTGTCTCGGGTAGAAAATGTCTATCCGTATGCAAGATGGCGCGATTCTTTTGATAGGGAATAGCCGCCAGAATATTTCGAGCATCTTGATCAATGCCATGCAGCAGAGCTAAAGTTTGGTCGCTATGGCAGGCCATCACCACTTCATCAAACCAGGTAGAGCCTGTTGCTGTAATAAGCTCCACTGGAGAATTTCCATCTGAGCCAGTATTTACTCTGATAATGGCTTCACGCACAATCTTGACTTGGCTTTGTTCCAAGGCTGCTACAAGGCGCTTCACGTATTCACGTGAACCACCGCTAACGGTAAGCCATTGTGGGCGCTTCTGAATCTGTAATAAACCGTGGTTGTGACAGAAACGCACCATGGTTTGTATTGGAAATTCCAACATCTGTTCTACGGAGCATGACCAAATGGCACCAATCATCGGTAGGAAATAATTTTCACGAAAGCTATTGCTAAAACGATGGCGATTTAGAAAATCAGCGATACATTCATCGGGCTCTGCATATTCGTGCTCAGCATAGATCTGCTTTTCTGCTAGTTGGGTAGCAAGCCGATTAAAGCGCAAGATGTCATAAGCCATTCTCCAAAAAGAAGGGGAGAGCATATTTGATCTTTGACCAAAGAAGGAGTTGAGATCATTTCCTGCCCACTCGATTTTTTGATGATGCTTTGCTTTTTCACTGGTGTCGATAGAAACAGAAAATGACATCTCTGACGGAGAGATAGGTACCTGTAATTCTTCAAAGAGTCGCACCAGACGCGGGTAGGTTTTGCGGTTGAATACTAAAAAGCCAGTATCCACCCCATGAGTAACTACTCCCTTAGATGTTTGTAATGAAAAATCTATGGTATTGCTATGGCCACCAATATGATTGCCGCCTTCAAAAACCGCCACATCTACATTAGGATCTTGCCTAAGAGCATAGGCGCAGCCTAAACCAGAAATGCCCGCACCAACGATGGCTACTCTTTTCTTGTTCACTAAATTTTTTCTCCTAAGAGTTTTTCAATCTCAGAAGAAATGCTACTGCTCGATGGTTTAGTCATGCTGCCAAAGGAGTCGACTACATTGCCGTTGCGATCAATGAGATATTTATAGAAGTTCCATTTTGGGGTGGTTCCAGTCTTCGCTATCAGCATCTTAAAAAGAGGGTTTGGATTATTTCCGCTGACCACGCTTTTAGCAAACATCGGAAATTTCACGTCATAAGTATTTTTGCAAAAGTCGGCAATTTCTTTATTGCTCCCAGGTTCTTGCTGTCCAAAATCATTTGACGGAAATCCCAAAACAAGCAAGCCCCGATCTTTGTATTTGGCATACAGCTTTTCTAGGCCCTCATACTGACTTGTAAAGCCACAAAAACTAGCGGTATTGACGACCAGAATCACCTTCCCTTGGTACTGGCAGAGATTTTGTGGGGCCTCATCTTGCAATCGTGGAAAGGTATGGGATAGCAGCGGGCTACAAGCTGCTGAGCTTGGGGTGGCAGCATAGACGACTTGCATGGTAGGCGCAATTAAAGCCAGGGCCATGAGCCATTTCGTCAGATTGTGAAACATATTGCACCTTTTTTAGTGGGGGGCGGAGTTGATCAAGTCTAAGACATTCTGACAATTCTCGTTGGGCATCACGCAATGCTATTAATATTGAGGTATGAGCTCTTTGCCATTACCCTCTTTTGAATCCAAGGTTTGTTCGCCTGAGCAATTGATTGCTCGAATTGCTAAGCTACCTAGACCCATCGTTTTTACCAACGGGGTCTTTGACATACTTCATCGTGGCCATGCAAGCTATTTAGCTCAAGCCAAAGAGTTGGGTGCTAGCTTGGTGGTTGGCGTCAATTCAGACGCATCAGTAAGGATGCTGGGTAAAGGTGAAGTTCGGCCAATCAATATAGAGGCAGACCGTCAGGCTTTATTGGCTGCCTTGGCTAGCGTCGATTTGGTAGTGCCGTTTACTGAGCAGACCCCAGTCAATCTTATTACACAGATTCGTCCTGATATTTACGTTAAGGGCGGTGATTATGAGATTGATACCCTAGAAGAAACCCATTTGGTTAAAACTTGGGGTGGGATGGCAGTTGCTATTCCATTTTTATATGAGCGCTCTACAACTACTTTATTGGGTAAGATCCGCTCTTAGTGGTTTTGTAATAACCAGGCCCACAGACCGCGCAATACTAGACCTTCAACGGGTTCTATAGGTAGCGCTTGTTGCATTGCCATCTGTTTGATTTCTGTGATCAAAATTTTGGCATTACCGCCATCAAGCCAAATGCGCTCAATCGGGTGATGTAGTTCTTTGGCTAATTGTGTGGCACGCACTATCGCTCCGATTTGCGCGGCGTCACAGCCTCCTGTAATCGCCTCATCGGTTGTTACACCAAAACTAGCTTGACTCGACAGAGCATCGGTACGAACTGCCAAGGGTAGTTGCGCCGTATTACCTTGCAAGCTTTCTTGCATCAAGCCCAGCCCAGGCAAAATCCAGCCACCATAATGCAGGCCATTACCACCGAGCATATCAATGGTGGTGGCCGTCCCAGCATTAACAATGAGGGCATTGGTGGCAGATAGCGCCCTAGCGCCGAGGATGGCGGCCCAACGATCAGCCCCTAGCTTGCTCGGATCTTGATACAGGGTACGAACACCCTTGTATGGGCTATTACCCATGAGTTGCTGCCAAGAAATATCACCCCATTGCGGAAAGAGTGTCTTGAGATTGTCGATGGCAGCTTCGCCAGCGACACAACAAAAGGCAATCGCATCAGGCTTGGGCAAGGTTTTTGCAATGTAGTCAGATAGCTCAGCACGAAGTTCGGGCGACTGAAGTGATTTGCTGCTGATGGATCCAGAGTAAGCCCATAACTTCTTATTTCGATCTGAGGGATTTTGCGTCGACTCAACGGCAGCCCACTTAAGGCGTGTGTTACCTACATCGAATAGTAAAAAGAGACTCATGATTGAACCCGTAAAGAAACATCGCCAGCATGTACTGTAATGATTTTTCCATCTTGCTTCAGAAGTAATGCGCCAGTGTGATTTACGCCTTCGCAATAGCCATGAATAGCCTCTGTACCAGCCCCAGAAATGCAGACTGCTTGGCCCTGAAAAGCATCCCATCTTTTCCAGGCATGTTGGAAGTGATTAAATCCGTGATGATTAAATTCAGTTAAATACTTCTCAAAAGACTCAATCAGTTTTAGCCAAAGATAATCGGTCTCCGGTAGTTCTACCGTATCAGAAATCAGCTGATCTAAGGCTCCCACTTTGACTGTATCGTCTAAGCTCTTTTCGATGTCACTGGCATTTCGTAAATTAATGCCCACCCCAATAATCATCCAGGTGGGCGCGCTTGGATTGGTTTGACCGCCCTCTATGAGGATGCCGCCTAACTTCGCATTATTCAATAAAAGATCGTTGGGCCACTTGAGTCGCAGTCCTTGTGCATACAAATCCGACTCGCTCAGACGAAGGGCTGCAGCTATTCCCGAGATGACTGCTAAGCCAATGACTAGACTTAAGCCACTTAATTCTCCAGGGCGGCGATCAAATGGAAAGGCTAGGGAGAAGCACATCGTATCTTGGGGGTTGGAAATCCAGACCCTTCCTACCCTACCTTTGCCTGCGGTTTGTATCTGAGTGATTCTCGCAACGGGATCTATTAATTCACCGGCGCGCCAACGGGTCAACAAATCATCATTCGTCGATTTTGTTTCGGTAACGCGTTCAAGGATGCAATTCCAGCTCATTTCACCATTGTAGAAAGGTCTGACCTAGAATTGGAGAATGCAACAGGAAGATCTGCGCCCCCGTAAGTTTGTATGGCCTCTTCAGGCCATGCCATTAGCTCGGGCTATTAGCCTGTGCTATGGACTTTTGATTCTGTATATCAGCTTAAATCCATTCGATTTCGACCTTCAGAATGGTATTTCTGCCTGGGCGTGGCTCAGCGCTCCATTGCCACGCTTTATTACCCTCTTTGATGTTTCAGTCAATATCTTGGCCTATATCCCATTGGGCTTCTTGATTGTGTTTGCCGCCTATCCACGATGGCGTAATTTTGTAGCCTTAGGCTTGGCGCTAAGCTTTAGCGCCATTTTGGCTTTTAGCGTGGAATCTCTTCAAAGTTGGTTGCCAACCCGTATTCCCAGTCAAATGGATTGGTGGGCCAATATGTTGGGTGGTTTGTTAGGTGGTCTATTGGCGATTCCTTTGGGGCCTCATTGGTTGTCCGGCAGCGCTATCCGACGCCGTTTTGATCAGTGGTTTGGCTTGAACTGGGCTGCGTGCGCCTTATTTTTGCTATTCCCTTGGACTCAAATCTACCCACAAAGTTCATGGCTGGGAACGGGTGTCTGGGGTCATGCCATTTTTGGCTCAATAGATTGGGGCACTACGGTTGTCAATCACCTGGCCCAAGAAACCGTGATTACTGCGCTTTGTTGGCTTGGCACGGCCTTATTACTTTCTCTTGGCATGCGTCCTAAGGCGCCTCAATGGAAGATATTAAATGGCTTGCTCGCTTGGACTGTCCTAATCAAAATGCTCTTTACTGCACTGCAGTTTGGAGCAGAATTTAGCTTCCTGTGGCTTACTGCAGGGGCAATCTGGGGGATGCTCTTAGGGAGTATTTTATTGAAATGGGCGCTCTGTTTATCGGGAAGAGCAAAGTTTTGGTTAGCGTTAGGCTGCCTTATTGGTGCAACTATTGCCATTAATCTGTTGCCTGACAATCCCTATTTTGTTCTGACGATGCGGCATTGGTACCAAGGAGGCTTATTGCACTTTAATGAACTCATGCAATGGGTTTCAGTAATATGGTTGCCACTGGCTTTATTTTGGATAGTACGCGATACCTTTATTTTTAAATTAAAACCCTGAATGTGATGTCTATGAGCTTTAAACACCATGTATTTTTCTGTCTAAATGAGCGCAGCAATGGAGAAGATTGCTGCCATCAACACAATGCCTTTGCGCTGTTTGAGTATGCAAAAAATCGGGTAAAAGAACTTGGCCTTTCCGGTCCCGGCAAGATTCGCATTAACAAGGCGGGTTGTCTGGATCACTGTGCGGATGGTCCAGTCATGGTGATTTATCCAGAGGCAGTTTGGTATACCTTTGTTGATTCCGAAGACATTGAAGAAATTATTCAGTCACATTTAATTGAAGGGCGATCAGTACGTCGCCTACAGTTGGCTTAGTTCGTTTTAAGAAAGCTCACCTCATGAATAGCGGTACAAAAGTAATGCATATCGAGGGTGTCATTGGTCAGATTGAAATATCGATTGATCTACCTGATGAATTAAAAAATAATCCCGAGTTTGTCGTGCGAGGCTTAGCTTTGGTTGCTCATCCACACCCCCTCATGGGTGGCACAAAAGATAACAAGGTGGCACAAACCATGGCGCGAGCATTTAACCAATTGGGATATGTCAGCGTACGACCCAATTTTCGTGGTGTTGGCGGTACTGCTGGCGTTCACGATGATGGCGTCGGTGAAATGGAAGATTTACTGCATGTCACTGATTGGATGCGCACCCCTTCTAGCTGGACACAGTTTGAGGGAACGCAACATCAATCTTGGATTACTTCTGCCAATGCCTTACCTTTGGTAGTCTCAGGGTTTTCTTTTGGAAGTTTTGTTGGTTCACATCTCGTTCAAAGATTGGCTGATCTGGGTCGCCCAGCAGAGCGTCTAGTGATGGTGGGTAGTGCTGCAGGTAAATGGGTATTGGCCCCCGTTCCAGCAGATACGATTTTGATTCATGGTGAAGTAGATGAAACTATTCCATTGATTGATGTCTTGGATTGGGCGCGACCACAAGAGTTAACGGTACAGGTTGTGCCAGGCGCAGACCATTTCTTTCATCGCAGACTGCATTGCATACGAAACATCATTACCGGCGCTTGGTTGGGTATGCCAGATCAACGCCAGCATTAAGGTGGCATCAAGAACAAGATGATAAAAAACAAACAGAAAGTATTTAAATGACGACTGAAGAAAAATCACTCATTGAATATCCATCCGAATTCCCCATTAAGGTAATGGGCAAAGCTCACCCTGAATATCTACCTGCAATCTTACATATTGCCCGTCAATTTGATCCTAGCTTTGACGAGAGCAAGGTTGAGCAAAGACCTTCTAAGGATGGAAATTATTTAGGGATTACATTGCCAATCACGGCGACCAGTCGTGAGCAGTTAGATGAGCTCTATCGAACCTTATCTACCCATCCATTAGTCAGCGTTGTACTTTAATCTAGATTAATGACGATCATAGTTAAGCATTTGGGTGTAGCTGACTACGCATTAACCTATGAGGCGATGCGCGTATTTACTGCACAGCGCACCAGCGAGACACCTGATGAGATTTGGGTTTTAGAGCACCCCCCCGTATTTACCTTGGGGCTAGCGGGTGACGCTGGAAACTTACATTCCCCGAGCAACGACATTCCACTGGTTCAGGTAGATCGCGGCGGTGAGATTACCTATCACGGACCTGGCCAGATTGTGGTCTACCTTTTGTTAGATTTGCGTAGACTGGGAATATTCGTAAAAGAGTTGGTATCTCGCATAGAGCAATCACTAATTGATACCTTAGCTGACTTTGGAATTCAGGCAGAAAGGCGCCCAGGAGCACCGGGTATATATGTTTCAGAGCAAGCTGGCATTCCATCAGAGTGGATTGGAGCCAAGGTAGCCGCCCTTGGCCTGAAGGTCTCTAAAAGCTGTTCCTATCATGGCCTAGCCCTTAATGTAGCTACTGATTTAGAGGCTTTTGCCCGCATCCACCCTTGTGGATATGAGGGTTTAAAGACGGTGGATATGCAAACCCTTGGGATCAAGGACAATATGGACATTATTAGCCAAACGCTTATAGGCCATTTGCAAAAGCAATTGATTTCATCATGACCATAAATAAAGTAGATACAGACACTAGTGCTAGCCCCAGCATTGAGGCTCGCCAAGATGTCCATTACGATGCATCACGCAAGCAGAAGTCGAGCGAGAAGACGGCTCGTATCCCCATTAAAATTATTCCTCTAGAGCAAGTGCTCAAGAAGCCAGATTGGATTCGGGTGAAGGCCGCTTCTGGAAACTCCCGTTTCTCTGAAATCAAACAAATATTGCGTGAAAACGAATTAGTTACCGTTTGTGAAGAGGCGAGCTGCCCCAATATTGGCGAGTGCTTTGGTAAGGGAACCGCCACCTTCATGATCATGGGTGATAAATGTACTCGCCGCTGTCCATTTTGTGATGTGGGTCATGGTCGCCCAGATCCCTTAGATGAAAAAGAGCCGGGAAATTTGGCTCGTACGATTGCTGCCCTAAAGCTGAATTATGTCGTCATCACCAGCGTGGATCGCGATGATTTGCGTGATGGTGGTGCTATGCACTATGTCGATTGTATTTCTCAATCAAGAGGCCTTTCGCCAGCTACACGCATTGAAGTCTTGGTCCCAGATTTTCGTGGCCGTTTAGAAAAAGCATTGGATATTTTTTCAGAGTATGCGCCTCTGGGTTTGCCTGACGTCATGAATCACAATCTAGAAACGGTGCCACGCTTATATAAGCAGGCGCGTCCTGGCGCAGATTATGCGCACTCATTAAAACTATTGAAAGACTTCAAAGAGCGCTTTCCACATATTCCCACCAAGAGTGGATTGATGGTGGGCCTAGGTGAAACCGATGAGGAAATATTGGAAGTTATGCGTGATATGCGTGAACACAATATTGATATGCTGACGATTGGCCAGTATTTGGCACCATCCGGACACCACTTACCAGTGCAGCGCTATGTTCATCCAGATGTATTTAAGCATTTTGAAGCAGAGGCTTATGCCATGGGCTTCTCGCATGCTGCGGTTGGCGCTATGGTGCGCTCTAGCTATCACGCTGATCAACAGGCGCATGGAGCCGGTGTTGTTTAGACGGGGTGTAATGAAAGCTTACCTGACGCTTGCAACTTTTCTTTTCCTGGCTGCTTGCACTCCTAAGCTCGATTGGCGAACAGTCCAATCTGCTCAAGATGGTTACACTGCTTTATTTCCAGGTAAGCCTGAGAGGATGGAAAGAAAGCTTCCTTACCAGAACCAAGAAATTCCACAAGCATTGGAAGCGGTAAAAGTAGATGACGATATTTACTCTGTTAGCACCATTTACTTAAGCAAAGAACAGATATCTTTTCTGCCAAAAATATTAGGGCAGTTACAGGACAATCTTTTGAAAAGGGCAGGCGTAGATTTTGCAACTGCTATAAGTAGCGAATCCACTTATCAAACTGCTGATCGCCAACGTAAACCCACAAAAGATTATTTCTTGGAGTTTATGTCTGCAGGTGCAGTACAGCAATCGATGCGAGTACGTTGGATTACTAAACTTAGTCCTGATAACGGCGCTTGGATTTATCAACTTTCAGTTTTGCATACAGCCCCTGCAAGAGTAGAGGCTAAGAAATTCTTCTCAGAAGAGCAGTACTCAAACTTCTTTGACGAGTTTCATCCAGATTAGAGATTGAATCATTTATTGTGTTTTTTCTAAAGCAGCTACTTTAGCTTCAAGCACTTCTAATTTTTCTCTAGTCTTAGATAACACTTTGGATTGCAGGTCAAACTCCTCACGAGTCACTAAATCCATTTTCTGAAAACCTTGATTCATCATGGCACGCACATTCTTTTCAATTTCTTGTGCTGGTGAATTACGAATGGCATCTCCAACCTTGTTTTGCATATCACTGGCAATGCGCTGAATTTGTTCGAGGATTTCGCCTGGTTTTTGCATGATTGGGGTTTACCGTTCCATTAAGAGTTGCGAAAAAGACACAGCTCTTATTTTAATTTGAAGCACCAAGATTTGCCAAAAAGGGCTTAAATCTGGGTAAATGCACCAAAATGTCCGCTATTGGTGCAGATAATGGCACTAAAAAAGGGCATTTGCATTAATAAAGGGATTTGTGACAAAGACGTGCATCCCCCGACATTCATGATCACTCCATGCAATAAAGCATTTAACCCATTTTTTATTCAAACCAGCAAGGAGTTACACATGAAAACTTTACATAAGACAGCCATTGCACTTGCGGCATCCAGCTTATTCGCTTCAGGAGTATTTGCTCAAGCCGCCCCTGCAGCAGAGGCGCCAGAAGCAAGCCCAATTACGGCCAATGTGACTGTGGTAAATGATTACCGTTATCGTGGTCTCACGCAGTCCAATTACCAGCCCGCTATTCAAGGTGGTTTTGACTATGCTCATGAAAGTGGTTTCTACATTGGTAACTGGAACAGCTCAATTAGCTGGATTGGAGATCAAAATAGTACTGCCGGTGGTACTGCCAGCAATAACGTAAGTAGCAATATCGAAATGGACTTCTACGGCGGCTTTAAGAAGGAATTGATTGCCCCAGGATTTGCATCTGACTTTGGTGTTCTACAGTACTACTACCCAACTAAAGGTTTTAACTCAACCTTTATGCAAAACCCAAATTCTACTGAGCTTTATGCTGCACAGAACTTTACATTGGGGCCTGTAACTGGTTTCGTTAAATTGTCTTACGCGGTCACCACATTATTCGGCATTCCTAATAGTGCGGGTTCCATGTATCCAGATTTGACAATGAATTATGACACTGGATTTTGGGGTTTGACTGCTAACGGCCATATCGGCTATCAGTATATTGCTGGACAACCAAATACCACATCTGGATATGCTACAACGCCTAATAACATTAGCTATACCGATTGGAAATTAGGTATGACTAAAGACTTTGGCGGTGGCTTATCTGCGCAAGTTTCATACATTAGTACAAATGCTAATCCTAGTTGGTACCAAACAGGCGGCAATCAGACAACTTGGGCTGGCCGCGGCGGTGCTAATTTCTCACTCACCAAAGTATTTTAATTCCTACCTCTAAACGGAGAAACGTATGAAATTAATCACCGCAATCATCAAGCCCTTCAAGCTTGACGAAGTGCGCGAAGCTCTCTCGGAAGTGGGAGTTTCGGGCATTACCGTTACTGAAGTTAAAGGCTTTGGTCGTCAAAAAGGTCACACCGAGTTGTATCGCGGTGCTGAGTACGTAGTGGACTTTTTGCCTAAGGTAAAAATTGAAGCTGCTGTTGAAGATGGCATTTTGGAGCGAGCAATCGAAGCAATTGAAAAAGCTGCTCGTACCGGCAAGATTGGCGATGGCAAGATTTTTGTCTCCCCAGTTGAACACGTCATTCGCATTCGCACCGGTGAAACCGGCGCGTCAGCACTATAAAGAGAGGTTCAAAATGTTAACTTGGATGAAACGACTCGTTGCTGGTAGTGCCATGGCCTTGGCTATTGGTAGTACTGGCGTCATGGTGACTTCACCATCTTTTGCTGATGAAGTTAAACCAGCTGTCTCTGCTCCTGCAGCTGCAGCCGCTGCTGCTCCCGCAGCACCTGCATTAGTTCCAAATAAAGGCGATACAGCTTGGTTGTTAGTTTGTACGGCGTTAGTCATCTTAATGACATTGCCTGGTTTGGCTTTGTTCTATGGCGGCTTAACGCGTAGCAAGAATATCCTTTCGATACTCGTGCAATGTATGGTTGTCTTCTCATTAATTACAGTGCTTTGGTCTATTTATGGCTACAGTTTTGCATTTACTGAAGGCGGCGCATTTATTGGCGGGCTTGATCGCTTGTTCTTAGCTGGTATTACTCCGGATTCAGTTGCCGCAACCTTTAGTAAAGGTATTGTTGTTCCTGAGTTTGTGTTTATGGCTTTCCAAGCTGCGTTCGCAACCATTACTTGCTGCTTGATCATTGGTTCATTTGCTGAGCGTGCTAAGTTCTCTGCAATCTTGGTATTTATGGTCCTTTGGTTCACATTCAGCTACTTACCAATCGCTCACATGGTTTGGTTCTGGCCTGGTCCTGACGATATTAAAGATGCTGCATCACTCGAGGCAATTACTGCTCGTGCTGGCTGGTTGTGGCAGAAGGGTGTTCTTGACTTTGCCGGTGGTACCGTTGTTCATATCAATGCTGCGATTGCTGGTTTAGTTGGCTCATTTGTTATCGGCAAGCGCATTGGTTATGGCAAAGAGGCAATGAAGCCGCATAACTTGGTGTATGTCATGATTGGCGCATCCCTCTTGTGGTTTGGTTGGTTTGGTTTCAACGCTGGTTCAGCGTTAGAAGCAAATGGTAGCGCTGCCTTGGCATTCGTAAATACTTACTTGGCAACGGCTGCTGCGGTATTGACTTGGTCATTTGCTGAATGGGTTCTCAAGGGTAAACCTTCCATGTTGGGCGCTGCTTCTGGTTGCGTAGCTGGTTTGGTTGCAATTACTCCTGCTGCTGGTTTTGTTGGCCCAATGGGTGCACTCGCTATCGGCGCTGCTGCTGGTGTAGTTTGCTTGTGGGGTGTAACTGGACTCAAGAAGATTTTGGGATCAGATGACAGCTTGGACGTATTTGGTGTACACGGTGTAGGCGGTATTTTGGGTGCCTTATTAACCGGTGTTTTTGCTGATCCTGCATTAGGTGGCACAGGTATCTGGGATTACGTAGCTAATGCTACCGCTCCTGACTACTCTATTGCTAGCCAGTTGTGGATTCAGAGCCAAGGCGTCATTACTACCTTGATCTGGTCTGGCGTAGTCTCCTTCATTGCCTTCAAATTGATCGATATTGTGATTGGTTTGCGTGTTAAGGAAGATGAAGAGCGCGAAGGCTTGGATATCAGCTCCCACGGTGAGTCTGCTTACGAGTCTTAATCTGTAATTAAGCCCTCATTGGGTGGCTTTGGTTGGCTGCCTGATTTTTAAGCGCGGGATCCTTGGATCCCGCGTCTTTCTTTCAAAAAAACTTACAATGGTGAAATGGTCCCACATCTCATCACTGCCCTTAGCGGCCCCCTCCTTGAACTCGAGTCAAAGGTCTTAGAAGCAACCCCGACCATTGAGCGCTGGTTTAGGTTGGAATGGCAAGAACATACCCCACCTTTTTATTGTTCAGTAGACCTACGTAATGCTGGTTTTAAGCTTGCTCCAGTTGATACCAATCTCTTTCCTGGTGGCTTTAATAACCTCTCTCCGCAGATGTTGCCTTTGGCAGTACAAGCAGCCATGGCTGCTATTGAGAAGATTTGCCCGGAAGCTAAAAATTTATTACTCATTCCTGAGCGCCATACTCGCAATACCTTTTACTTGCAAAACATCGCTCGTTTATCTTCGATCTTGCGTCAGGCTGGATTGAATGTCCGTTTAGGAACTTTTTCTGAAGAAATTAAAAAGCCTACTTGGATCGAATTGCCCGATGGTAATCGTTTGCTCATGGAGCCTTTATCTCGCTTGGGTTTGAAGAATCAACGCTTGGGATTAAAAGACTTTGACCCTTGCTCCATTTTGCTTAATAACGATTTATCTGCAGGTATTCCGCCTATCTTAGAAAATATTCATGAGCAATATTTGCTGCCTGGATTGCATGCGGGTTGGCATGTTCGTCGTAAATCCAATCACTTTGCTGCCTACGATGAGGTGGCTAAGAAGTTTGCTAAGGTAGTTGATATTGACCCATGGATGATTAATCCCTATTTTGCTAATTGCTCCAATGTGAACTTCCATGAGCGCAAGGGTGAAGAAGAGTTGCAGACAGCTGTCGAAAAGATACTAAAAAAGACCGCTAAAAAATATCGTGAATATGGAATTAAAGAGAAGCCTTACGTTGTTGTGAAGGCGGATGCTGGTACTTATGGCATGGGCGTGATGGTGGTCAATGATCCAGCACAGCTTATAGGTTTAAACCGCAAAGACCGCAATAAAATGAGCGTGGTTAAAGAAGGCTTAGAAGTCAGTGACGTTCTTATTCAGGAAGGTGTCTATACCTTTGAAAAGGTCAACGAGGCTGTTGCTGAGCCTGTGGTGTATATGATTGACCGATATGTTATCGGTGGTTTCTACCGAGTACATACCGATCGTGGCCCAGATGAAAATCTGAATGCACCAGGCATGCACTTTGTGCCCTTGGCATTTGAGCAAAACTCAATGCCTGATCTGGCTGCAAAGCCCGGTAGTGCAGCCCCCAATCGCTTTTATCTCTATGGCGTTGTTGCTCGCTTAGCTTTATTAGCGGCTTCATTGGAGCTTGAGCGCACTGATCCTAATGCTGAAGCTGCTTAACTTCTTTTACTAAGCCATCTTCATTATGGATTTTCTATTCATTGCGGACCCTTTGGAATCTTTCAAGATTAGTAAAGATTCGACCTTGTCCATGATGCGAGTGGCACAAGAAGCAGGTCATCGCCTCTGGTTTTGTGAGGCACGTAATGTACTTTGGAGAGGGAATGCAGTAGTGGCTGATTGCCAATCATTGGCTATCAAACCTAGCGGAACATCTTGGTTTGAGTTGGGCCCAATAGAGGCTCGCAATCTAAATACCTTTTTAGCAGTATTCATGCGAACGGACCCCCCTTTTAATATTGAATATCTCAATACCACTTGGTTATTGTCTGCCGCAGTTCGTCAGGGTGCAAAGGTGTTTAATAATCCGGCTGCTATTCGCGATCATTCCGAAAAATTATCTATTACTGAATTTCCGAGCTTGATCCCGCCAACTTTAGTTACGCGGGAATTGAGTGCAGTTGAGGCTTTTCATCAAGAGCATCGCGATATTGTGATTAAGCCGCTAGATGGTATGGGTGGCATGGGTGTGTTTCGTGTTGGCCCTGATGGCCTGAATTTGGCGAGCATCGTTGAGACGCTTGGTGAGAATGGGGCGCGAACCTTGATGGTTCAGCGTTTCTTGCCGGAGATTGCCCAGGGGGATAAACGGGTGCTACTTATCGGTGGAGAGGTGGTGCCATTTGCATTAGCGCGCATTCCTCAGGGCACTGAAATTCGGGGCAATCTTGCGGCGGGTGGCAAAGGGGTTGCCATGTCCTTAAGCGATTCTGAAATGAAAGTAGCTAAACAATTAGCGCCGATTTTGAATGAGCGTGGCCTGTTCTTGGTAGGATTGGACCTCATTGGTTCTTATGTCACGGAAATTAATGTGACCAGCCCTACGTGTTTTGTAGAAATTACAGAGCAAAGCGGTTTTGATGTTCCGCAGTTTTGGTTAAAAGCACTTGAAAAGGCATTGGTATAGACATGGTTGGAATCGTCATCGTTGCTCATACTCCACTAGCAAGCGCCATGCTGAGCTTTGCTGAGCATACTTTTGGGGTATTGCCTGAGGGCATGAGGGCTGTAGATATTCCTCCTTATGAGGACATTAAAGCAAGCTTTGATCGTGTGATGAAGGCTGCATATGGAGTAAATACTGGTAACGGCGTTCTTATTCTGACTGATGTGATGGGTGCAACTCCTGCCAATGTAGCATCTAAGTTAGAAGCGCTTGGCCCGCTATCAGGATTAAATTCTCCGGTCATTGTGCTTGCTGGACTGAACTTACCCATGCTCATGCGATGCATTTCTCATCGCGGCGAAGCTTTAGAAGAGTTAGCTAGTAAGGCCCTTCAAGGTGGGCAAAATGGAATTTTGCGTCTGGGTTCAAAGTCTCACCAAGAAGCTACAGAGAAATAAGGTAATTTATGCCCATTGCTGAAATTGAAATTATTAATAGACTTGGCTTGCATGCGAGAGCATCTGCTAAGTTATCAAAATTAGCCGCTGAATTTCCTTGCGAAATACTATTGTCACGCAATGGGCGTCAAATCAATGCTAAGAGCATTATGGGCGTCATGATGTTGGCAGCAGGGATCGGTAGTACGGTAACCCTAGAAACAGTGGGCGACCAAGCTGATGAGGCGATGCAGGCTTTAACCGAGCTCATCAACAATCGTTTTGGTGAAGGTGAATAGCGATGACTTTTGCTTTGCATGGAATTCCGGTATCGAAAGGCATTGCCATCGGCAAAGCGGTACTGATTTCACGTGCAGCATTAGAGGTAAGTCACTATTTAATTGAGGCTGGTAAAGAAGAGGCGGAAGCCAAAAAACTCCTAGATGCTTTTGGCCAGGTGCGTCTAGAGCTTGCTCAGTTGCGCCAAGGCCTCCCAAAAGATGCGCCACAAGAAATGGCTGCTTTCTTAGATGTACACGGCATGATTTTGGCTGATCCTGCGTTGACAGAGAAACCGCTCAAGCTGATTCGTGCTCAACGTTTAAATGCCGCATGGGCTTTAACTACTGAATTAAACGATTTGCTAGAACAGTTTTCCGAGATTGAAGACGCTTACTTAAAAGAACGCGCTAACGATATTCGCCAGGTGGCGGAGCGTGTTCTTAAGGCACTCAGTGCCCAGCAGAAAGACACCCTTAATAATCCAGAGTTAGCTTCGCCAGGCGAGCTTGGGGTAGATGCCATTATTGTGGCGCACGATATTGCTCCTCATGACATGCTGCGCTTCAAAGACCATGCGTTTACTGGCTTTGTAACGGATTTAGGGGGTAAAACTTCTCACACAGCCATCGTAGCGCGCAGTATGGAAATTCCAGCAGTAGTGGGCGTTCGTCATGCCAGTGAAATGATTCGCCATGGCGATTGGTTGGTGATTGATGGTGAGCACGGCGTAGTGGTAGTGGCTCCTGATGAGCAATTGCTTTCAGAGTACAGAGCACTTCAGACCAAAGCCATTGAAGAAACTCGCAAGTTGCAGCTACTTAAGCACTCAAGAACAGCTACTGTAGATAATGTAGCGATTGAGTTATTGGCTAATATTGAGTTGCCAGATGATGCTACTCAGGCAGTTGAGCTGGGCGCTGTCGGCGTCGGATTATTTCGTTCTGAATTCTTATTCATGGATCGCAATCAAGCGCTCCCTGATGAGGAGAAGCAGTATCAAGAATATCGTCGTGTAGTGGATTTGATGCACGGCCTACCGGTAAATATTCGAACGATTGATGTTGGCGCGGACAAAGCCTTGGGCGCTGGATCTGATTTATCTCAGACAGGTACATCCCCATTGGGATTGCGCGCTATTCGATGGTCACTCACAGAGCCAGAGATTTTCTTGACGCAATTGAGGGCGATTTTGAGAGCATCTGCTCATGGTCAGGCGCGCATTATGATTCCGATGCTAGCGCATGTGAAAGAGATTGATGAGACCTTGCGCCTCATTGAAAAAGCAAAACAACAATTGCATCAAAGAGGTCAAGCATTCAATCCCAATATCCAAGTGGGCGCCATGATTGAAATTCCTGCGGCTGCTTTAGTGTTGCCATTATTCATCAATCGCTTTGATTTCTTATCGATTGGTACAAACGATTTAATCCAGTACACTCTGGCCATTGATCGCGCTGATCATGCAGTAGCGCATTTATATGATCCCTTGCATCCCGCTATTCTGAGTTTGCTATACAGCATCATTAGCCAAGCCAAGCGTGCCAATATTCCAGTTGCAGTTTGTGGCGAGATGGCTGGCGATCCCAGTTTAACTAAGTTGCTTTTAGGATTAGGACTAACGGATTTTTCTATGCACTTTAGTCAGCTCTTGCTAGTGAAACGTGAGATCTTAAAGGCTAATGTGGGCTTGCTTAAATCTCGCATTCCAGATCTCTTGCAAGCAATTGAGCCTGACGCACAAGCCTTGGCGCTGGAGAATTTACTCGCCTAAGTTTTCACAATATTTTATTTGCCGCAGACCGAACAGTCGGGATTGCGAGTAATTCGGATTTCATCAATCTGAGTATTGCGAGCATTCCACAAGAGCATTCTGCCAATTAGGGGCTCACCAAAACCAATCAGAATTTGTAGGGCCTGTGCTGCTTGCATGCTGCCAATAATGCCAACCAATGGGGCAAAAATGCCCATGCTGGCGCAACTGATTTCTTCAAACTGCTCATCTGGTGAAAAGACGCAAGCATAGCAAGGTGACGCAAGATTGCGCGGATCAAAAACACTAATCTGTCCATCAAAGCGAAGCGCTGATCCCGATATCAGAGGCGTTTGATGCTTTACGCAACTCGCATTAATGAGCTGGCGCGTAGCAAAGTTATCAGTGCAATCTAATATGACATCTACTACAGGCAAGAGTGTATCTAACAAAGCTAAAGTTGCTTTAGCTTCAATAGTATTGATCTTGATGGTGGGATTTACTTGTTGCAGAAATTGCTTGCCTGATTCCACCTTGCTTCTACCGACGCTATGTAGGCTATGCATTATCTGGCGTTGTAGGTTCGTAAGCTCAACTTTATCATGATCAAGTAAAGTAATTTGGCCCACGCCAGCTGCCGCTAAGTAGGGCGCTGCTGCGCAACCTAAGCCACCCGCCCCAATGACCAGCACATGAGCGGCTAAGAGTTTTTCTTGGCCAGCAACATCAATATCTTCTAAGAGTAGATGCCTTGAGTAACGTAGTAACTGCTCATCATTCATATGCGGGATTGAGCTAGCTTCTGCTTATTCGATTTTCGATGAGGAGCGTTTTATTGGCTCACCATTGATAAATGCAACTGCCTGGGAAAGCATAAAGTCATCTGCGCTACCAAGCTCAACAGGCTTCTTAGACTTCTCCTTTTCCTTTTCTTCAGGAGTTTTCTTGGCATTTTTTTCTTCAATGCGTTGCATTTCTTCAATGCGACGTTTTTCACGATCGGTAATCAATTTCTCTTCAGATGATTGCTTATTACGTAAATGTTTCTCGCTATCAATTTCTCGCGTAATTAATACATCATCAGGATCACCATCTTTGTTTTGATCAACGGCAATATCGGGCTTGATACCATAGGCCTGAATAGATTTCCCGCTTGGCGTGTAGTAGTAAGCGGTGGTAATTTTTAAAGCAGAGTCATTGGTAAGGGGGCGAACAGTTTGTACCGACCCTTTGCCAAAGGTAGTTTTGCCAATGATGGTTGCACGCTTATAGTCTTGTAATGCACCGGCAACAATTTCAGAGGCGGATGCTGAGTAAGCATTAACCAAGACCACCATCGGTAATTTTTTAAACATGGCTGGCACACTAGCCAAAGGATCGCCTGGTTCGCTTAAGCGATACATGGCTGGCGTGGCATTGAATACTTGCTTCGATTCTGCTGTTTGCCCTTTAGTGGAAACAATCACTGCATCAGGGGGTAGAAACGCAGCTGCAACGCCTACTGCGCCTTGCAATAAACCGCCACCATTATTTCTGAGGTCAAGAATAATCCCTTTTAGCTTAGGGTCTTGAGCTGCGAGATCGGATAGCTTTTTAGCGAGGTCTGGCACGGTGCGTTCTTGGAAGCTAGTCACTCGTACCCAGGCAATATCGTTATCCAGTAATTTGGCTTTGACGGACTGCACTTTAATTTCGGCGCGGGTGATGGTTACTGGAAAGCTACGTTCTTCGCTCTTGCGAAAGACTGTTAATGTAATTTTTGTACCTGGCGTGCCACGCATTGTGCGGACTGCTTTGTCGAGTGACATGCCGCGAACAGGTTTGTCATCTAAGCGAGTAATTAAGTCACCTGCTTGTAGACCAGCTCGTGCAGCGGGACTATCTTCAATGGGATTTAAGACCTTGACTACGCCATCTTCAGAGGTAATTTCAATCCCGAGGCCTGCAAACTTACCGGTAGTCTGTTCTTGCATCTCAGCAAAGTCTTTTTTGTCCAGGAAGGTGGAGTGGGGATCTAGGCTGCTGACCATGCCTTTGACGGCATCAGTGAGTAATTGCTTATCTTCAATAGGCTCAACGTATTCCCGTTTAATTTGAGCAAACACATTGGAGAGTGTGCGCAGTTCATCTAATGGGAGAGTAGCGCCTTGCTGAGCGGTTGCAGATAGTTGAATGGTTGCAGCAACCCCGGCAATCAAGCCAACGGTGACTAGGGCGAAGTTCTTAAAAAATTGGCGCATGTATCTGTTTTACCTTAATCCAAGTAAAAGTGTGAAATTGGCTTGAGGTTGTCATCGAGTTCATAAACAAGCGGAATGCCATTCGGAACATTGATTTCCATAATGTCTTGGTCAGAAACTTGATCCAAGTATTTAATTAAAGAGCGGATGCTATTGCCATGAGCAACAAGCAATACGCGTTTGCCTGCTTTAAGTGCTGGTGCAATTGATTCATTCCATAAAGGTAGAACGCGATCTACATTGTCTTTTAGGCATTCGCCTAGTGGAATATCAGAGGCATTAAGTTTCTCGTAGCGGCGATCATTCTGGGGATTGCGCTCATCATCTGTTTCGAGGAGGGGTGGCCGCACATCGTAAGAGCGGCGCCAGATATGTACTTGCTCATCGCCGTACTGAGCGGCTGTCTCTGCTTTGTTAAGGCCAGTCAGAGCACCATAATGGCGTTCATTCAGTCTCCAGCTATGCACTACCGGTAACCACATGAGATCCATCGTGTCTTGCACGTGCCAAAGGGTGCGAATAGCACGCCTTAAAACAGAGGTGTAGGCGACATCGAACTCATAGCCTGCTTTTTTGAGGTTTTCACCTGCAACTAAGGCTTGTTCGGTCCCTTTAGGTGTTAAGTCAACATCCGCCCAGCCAGTGAAGCGGTTTTCAAGGTTCCAGGCGGATTCGCCATGACGAATAAGGACAAGTTGTTTCATAGAGCCATTCTATAATCCGGTGATGAACTTTCTCACTCAAATTGATAATTTAGCGCTTATTGCCCTTTTACTTGTATCAGGCGCAGCGCTTTTCCTACCCACATTATCTACGCTTATTAGCGGAAAAGGCTTATCGCCAACCGAGGCCACTATTTGGATGAATCGCCGGAAAGCCTACGTCTTAGACTTGCGGTCTGAAGAAGCATATAAATTAGGCCACTTGCCAGGCGCAAAACTGATCTCATCAGCCCAGCTCCTAGCCGGGGCGGATAAATTGAAGTTGGACCGTAAGAACCCAGTCATTCTGGTTTGCGATAGCGGCAATCAGTCACGCAAAGTCATTGCAGAAGTCCAAAAGTTGGGCTTTGCAGAGGTTGCCTCCTTAGATGGTGGAGTCCAAGCTTGGCAGGCTGCTGCACTACCATTGGTCAAGTAAAACTGCAAAGTACTAGAGAACCTTATGCCGCCAGTCACCATGTACAGCACCCAAGTTTGCCCTTACTGCGTTATGGCAGAAAAGTTCCTGCAAAAAAAAGGTGTGAGCAATCTAGAAAAGATTTTGATTGATCGTGATCCAGCACAACGAGAGCTCATGATGACCCGGACTGGACGCCGTACCGTTCCTCAGATTTATATTGGGCAGACGCATGTCGGTGGTTACGAAGACCTGGTTGCATTGGATCGTGCCGGTCAACTTGACCCATTATTAGCCTAATTATTTACAAAAAACACCAAAAGAAAGTTAGCGATGACTGAACAAAATACCCCAGCTCAAGATGCCACCGAGAACTCAAAAGAACCTGGATTTCGGATTCAGCGAATCTACCTCAAAGATTTATCTTTAGAGCAGCCCAATGCACCTCAAATTTTATTGATTGCCGCTGAGCCTACAGTCGAAATAGAGGTTGATGTGGCAGTGACTCGTTTGAGTGATGAAATCTTTGAGGTTGCTTTGATTGCTACAGTGACAGCTAAAGTAGACAGCAAAGTCCTGTTCTTGGTTGAGGCAAAACAAGCCGGCATTTTTGAATTTAGCCACATTCCACCAGAGCAAATTGATCCGATGCTAGGTATTGCATGCCCAACCATTTTGTATCCTTATTTGCGTTCCAATATTGCCGATACTATTAGTCGCGCAGGCTTCCAGCCAATTCATTTAAATGAAGTTAACTTCCATGGCATGTATGAACATCGGATCATGCAAGCGCAAGCTGCTGCAGAAAAGGAAAATATGTCTGCCGATGAAAGCAAAATCATTCTTCCTCACTAAGCACTCTTAAAAAAGCCCACAGATCATGAAGGTGACGCTGCTTGGTGCTGGTGCTTGGGGAACTGCTATGGCTGCGCAAGCGGCGCGTCATCTGCATCCCGGCGATGTATGTCTGTGGTCTCGTAGCGCTAAACAAGTAGAGGCCATCAAAAAAACGGGTGAGAATTTCGCTTACTTACCAGATATTCATCTGCCTTTAGATTTGCATCTGGAAGATGATTTTGAGAGTGCTATTTTGCGTATTTCTCAAGAAGACCTTTTGGTGATTGCAACACCCATGTCTGGTTTATCGCAGACAGTGGCTCAAGTACTCCGCTTGGCTAAACACCCCCTCAATATAGTGTGGCTCTGCAAAGGTCTTGAGCCGAAGACTGCGTTATTGCCACACCAAGTAGTTGAGCGTGAAGATCAATTACATAATCATGGTTTGAAGCATTCTTACGGCGCTCTTTCTGGCCCCAGCTTTGCGCGTGAAGTCGGAAATGGTATGCCATGCGCTTTAACCATTGCCAGTAAATCTTCGCACTTGTGTGAAATTGTCCAGGCGGCTTTTCATCACGGCAATATGCGTATTTATGCTAGTGATGATTTGGTTGGCGTTGAATTAGGTGGCGCGATTAAAAATGTATTGGCAATTGCAGCTGGTATTGGCGATGGTCTGGATCTGGGTTTAAATGCGCGTGCAGCTGTTTTAACCAGAGGTCTGGCGGAAATGATGCGTTTAGTAAAAGCTGCTGGTGGTAGACCAGAAACTTGTATGGGTTTAACTGGTGTTGGCGATCTTATTTTGACAGCTACTGGCGATCTTTCGCGTAACCGTCGAGTAGGCTTAGAGCTTGCAGCAGGCAAACCATTGACTGAAATCTTAGGCAGCCTAGGTCACGTAGCAGAAGGCGTCTTATGTGCATCGGCAGTTGGTAATTTGGCAAGTCGACTTGGTGTAGAGATGCCTATTACCTCAATGATGGAGGAGGTGTTATCCGGATCGTTGGCGCCGCAGGATGCTGTGAAAAAACTCATGGGTCGCGACCCAAGACTGGAAACTTAACATTAATTGCCGCCGGCCAAGCCGTTCTGGCGCCAGGCTTCGTAAACCACAATAGCAACGGTATTCGAAAGATTCAGACTACGACTGCTATCTTGCATAGCTAAGCGCATCTGATTTTGTGTGGGAATACTATTTCTTACTTCTTCTGTGATTCCTTTGGTTTCTGAGCCAAAGACAAAATAGTCTTCCGGCAAATAGTGACCCTCATGAAATTTACCCAAACCCTTAGTTGTGAGAGCAAATATGCGCTCTGGCTTAGGCTGTTCATTAGCTAAAAATTGGGCCCAATTGGCATGTACCTTAACTCTAGCAAATTCGTGATAATCCAAACCTGCACGACGTAACTTGGCATCCTCCATGGGGAAACCTAGAGGCTCTATGAGATGTAATTTGGCGCCTGTATTTGCGCAAAGCCGAATAATATTTCCGGTATTGGGTGGAATTTCAGGTTCGAATAAAACAATATTAAACATGCTGTGCTTTAGGTTGCGCTGGGCGGGCAGTTCTGAGTAGCACCCAATTAATGACACGAGAAGCACCATTGTCCTTCAGAACGCGGGCGATTTCATTTAAGGTGGCGCCACTGGTCATCACATCATCAAAAACGATAATGGTTTGGTTTTCAAGAATGCTTTGATATTGATCGGAAATATAGAACATTCCTCTGATAGCTATGCCACGCTTTGCCCTACTTTCTGTGACCTGTGATTGCATGGCGTGATATCGCATAAGGGCATAAGGCAATTTTTCTATTTGGAGATGGCATTGTATTCGTCTGGCTAATTCCCAGCTTTGATTAAACCCGCGAGTACATAGTTTTTCCGGACTTAATGGAACGGGCAGTAAATAGCGAGCTTTTATATTTTGAAGTGCTTCTGCGGCGCATGCATTCCAGGCTGTTGCTAGACCATGCGCAAAGGCAAGACGTCTTTCATATTTCAGTTGGTGAAGTGCTTTTTGCAACCTTCCTTCATATCGATCTAGGCAGTGAGTTTCATCAAAATAAGGGGAATTGATTGCACAGTCTATGCAACATTTTTTTTCTAGCTCATGTGACTCAAGTGGAATTGCACATTGGTAACAGCACTCATAATTGAAAAGGTTTTCTGTGCTTAATACTTCCATGCAAAACGGACACATAGTTTGCTCCTGAAATGATTCACAAACGATGCAAGATGTAGGCAATACCCTTGCCAAAATGGATGCAAAAATATTCTCTAAAGTGCGCATGGGCCGCTGAGTATACTCACCCAATGACCCGATCAATCAGATGGCTTCAGGACGAAATTGCAGACCGAATGCTGCAGAAATTAGATATCGTCAAGCTAGACGTCAAGAGTGTATTGATTCTTCCTGATTTCCCCGGGGCTCATACACGCTTCCTAGA
>CAIKGX010000159.1 GCA_903827075.1 uncultured beta proteobacterium
ACAATCAACTAAAGGTGGCCAATTATTTAAATCGTACAAATTTTATTCAACTAGATCTAAATAAGCTTTTTGCTGCTAATAAGCAAATGTCTTGGTTAATCGATGGCCTGCCTTATTCAAGCGGTGATTTAACTAGTCAACTAATGAAGTAAAGGGGCATCCTAGGCTCTGCTCGATTGCGCCCCGGACCACCAAGAAACACCAAAACCACCTACGGGTGGTTTTTTATTTATTCGTAATGTCCGCCTTGGGTCGACTAGCAACTGCGGAACTTAATTAGCTTGAAAGACTGCTTAACCTTTCAAAGCAGCCTTAACCTAAAACTTCATTATGTAAACCCAGTACGGCCAGAAACAGTCGGTAGAGCTGGGAATTGAAAAACGGAATCGGTCTAGCTGAACGGTTGAAAATCCTTGTGTCGGTGCTTCGATTCCAACTCTTGTCACCAAGAATCTCTATAGCCCACTTGTTGGGCTATTTTCTTTTAAGGCTTGGCAGGATGTAAAACTTAATGATGTTAGGATTGGAAAGCAATAGATCTGTATTTGTTTCACAACTTAACCATAAAGTCAGATAAATGAAATTCAAACTTGCAATCGCGGTTTTTGCTCTTCTACCAGCATTAGTATTGGCGCAGAACGCTCCAAATATGATCGGCACTTGGACCGGCACATTCAATGCCACTGTTATGGGAGCTGCAGCGCATCATATCGTACCCAATAAAAAGGATAAGGAAATTCACTTTAATAAAGTGCCATTTACTCTTGTTATTGACCGCCAAGAGGGAGTCAACTTTTCTGGATCATTAGCCTCCAAAAATCATAAAGAAGTCATTCTTGGTGCTATTGCCCCCGACCTCCAAGGAGGCGTCATGGTAGACGATGATGGTATGCATACTTTTAAAATTATTGATCTGACTACTATTCAGAACTGTTATGTACAAATGTCAAAACCAAAGGTTGCTGCTTGCTGGATTGGTAAAAAACAATAGTAATTGGTTCTCAGCATTCATGCCTCTTTTCGTAATCGAAGCAATGAATCCTAAAAGGTTTAGACATCGCAGGCCCTGGGCCACCATGAATCAACAAAACCCTCTTCTGGTGATTTTTATTTACTGGTTTCTATGAAATCTACTTAACTTCAAAGTCAAAGTAAGTGTTGGGGTAGGGCTCATTTTCAAGCGTGAAATGCCACCATTCTTTGAGATAAGGCTTAAAACCATATTTAGTCATGATGAGCTGGAGTAACAGGCGATTAGCTCTTTGCTGGGGAAGAATATTCGGATAGTATGGCCAAGACTCAGGGCCAAAATAGTCAAAGTGTGTTCCCATATCGAGTGGCATATTTTTGGCTAAGGAGATCAGCGTGAGATCAACTGTGCTGCCACGACTGTGACCAGATTGCTCGGCGATATAGCCCTCTTTAAATAAATTACTTTTAGCTACATTGGGGTAATAGCTCGCCTTTGCTTTGATGTCTTGCAGATCCTTTGCCCAATTTACAAAATCATTTACGGCTCTTTGTGGTCTATAGGCATCAAAAATTAAAACTCCTAATCCATAAATACGTAGCTCATCTTCAACTTTGCTTAAAGCTTCCGCTGCGGGTTTAGTCAAGATGGCTCGATTAACAAAATATCCTTCTACAGGCCTATTGAGAAAATTATTGCTGTTTAGATAGCGTAAATCAACTACGGTTTGATTGCTCACTTCATCAACATATACAAAGCCATCTGGTAGCGCCCAAGCAAAAACTGGAAATACCATCCCCACTAGCAGATAGATAAATTTACGCATAGGATTATTCACAGAAATGGGGGGTACTTAAAATAAAAGCGGGAAATGAGTTGATATAAATTAATGTTGTAACTTAAATAAATGCTGTCCATCGAAAATGATTGTAGCGAAATAAATCAATTTTGAGTTTTGACCGTCTCCAATCGGTCGAGAAGCGCCTAGTTGATTAAATTGGCTTAGGTGTCTTAAAACTGCCGCTAGTAGTCGGTGAGATCAGTAGTCTAAAGCTTTATGTTGTGACTAAGTCTGGGTCCATGCAGCTAAAGAGTTTATATAAATGGGAGTAAAGATAATTGAGCTCTATCTCATGCTCTTTCGCCTAGCTCAGAGCCTATAAATAGCAATTAGTTGACGATTCAAAAAGTCCAAGTGAAGTCAAGCAACCTCTGAAAGGGTTCTGGCCCAATCGCCATTGGCCCTAAAAATGGATGGATGTATAAAAGCAAAAAGTACACCACGCCGACAATAGTTAGACCTAAAAATATTATCAAGATCAGATGAGTGCGTACAGATGCCATCTTAAACAAACAAGAAAAGAATAAAAATATAAATGAACTGCTAATGAGGCCAAGCATGGCTGGAGGTGCCAATGCGAATTGGGCGCTATAAATTCTGCTACGACGCAGTTCGGTGTACTCGGTAATTAAGCGAAGCATTTGCTGATGGGCATTGGACTGGCCAGAGCTTTGGGGTTGATATTTAATTATTTTTCCTTCTATGGATAATAATTTTTTATAGGCTTCAGGGCTAAATTGGTCTTTTTTCATGAGAGGCCACTCATCTTCGATAACTATTTTTGTGTAACTACGCAAAGATTCTTGGCCAGATTTCTCAAGCTCAGGAGGAAATGCGGAATATAGGC
>CAIKGX010000160.1 GCA_903827075.1 uncultured beta proteobacterium
CAGCTACAGCACCACTCTCCTCAAGTAATATCACTACCGAGCCTTGTGAAAGAGAGTCCCCTGCTTTGACTTTGATTTCTTTAACAATGCCAGAGTGTGAAGATGGGACATCCATCGTGGCTTTGTCAGACTCCAACACCACAATAGATTGCTCTTTTTCAACGGTGTCACCGACTTTAACTAAGACTTCAATGACGGGCACATCTTTGTAATCCCCAATGTCGGGGACTTTGATTTCGATTAATTGGCTCATAGTGTCAGTCTTTTTATTAAACCGTCATTGGGTTTGGTTTAGTGGTATCAATGCCGTATTTCTTGATCGCTTCAGCTAGTTTTTGACGATCAAACTGTCCAGCATCTACCAAAGATCTTAAGGCAGTTAACACCACCCAACGGCGATCTACTTCAAAGAAATCACGTAATTTTTCACGGGTATCGGAACGCCCAAAACCATCAGTGCCCAAGACTTCATAACGACGACCGAGATGCTGAATGGCTGGGCGTACTTGCTCAGCAAACAAACGGACATAGTCAGTAGCCGCAATGACCGGACCAGTAGTGCCTTTTAAGCATTTCTCAACGTGAGATAAAGTGGGTTCTGCAGTAGGGTTCAGTAGATTGTGGCGGTGCACATCAGCCCAATCACGAGCCAACTCGGTAAAGCTTGGGCAGCCCCAGAGGTCGGAGGCAACACCCCAGTCTTTATGAAGCATAGCAGCGGCTTCAATCACTTCACGGAAGATGGTTCCAGAACCGAGAAGTTGCACACGCAGCTTGGCATTAGCATCACCAACCGAAGTTAACTTGTACATCCCTTTGATGATGTCTTGCTCTGCCCCTTTTGGCATTGCAGGATGAGCATAGTTCTCATTCATCAAGGTGATGTAGTAGTAGACATCTTCTTGCTCGGTCAACATACGGCGCATGCCATCTTGAATCACAACCGCTACTTCAAATGAGAATGTAGGATCGTAGCTAATGCAGTTTGGAACGGCAGCGCTCCATACTTGGCTATGACCATCTTCATGCTGTAAACCTTCGCCATTTAAAGTGGTTCTACCAGCAGTACCGCCCAATAAGAATCCACGGCTACGCATATCGCCAGCAGCCCACGCTAAATCTCCAATACGCTGGAAACCAAACATAGAATAAAAGATGTAAAACGGCAGCATGGGAACGCCGTGCGTTGAATAGGCAGTCGCAGCGGCAATCCAATCACACATTCCGCCAGCTTCATTGATGCCTTCTTGCAAAATCTGCCCGTTCTTATCCTCTTTATAGAACATCAATTGATCATGGTCTTCTGGGGTATAGAGTTGACCTAACTGATTCCAGATACCCAATTGACGGAACATTCCTTCCATACCAAAAGTGCGGGATTCATCTGGAACAATGGGCACAACCCGTTTACCCAAGATCTTGTCGCGCACAATGCTGTTAAGCATGCGTACAAATGCCATGGTGGTAGAAATTTCACGACCTTCAGTAGTGGCCTCAAGTAAGGGGGCAAAGACCTCAAGCGCTGGCACAGGCAAACTTTCTGCCTTCATACGACGCTGCGGCAGGTAGCCGCCCAATTCTTGACGTCGGGCCTTCATGTATTCGAGCTCAGGGCTGCCTTCAACAAACTTCACTAAAGGCATTTCATCGAGCTGCTCATTTTTGACGGGGATCTCAAAGCGATCACGGAAACGTCGAACGTCATCGTCATTCATCTTCTTAGCTTGGTGAGCAATATTCATTGCCTCACCAGAACCACCCATGCCGTAGCCTTTAATTGTGTGGGCCAAAATAACGGTAGGCTGATCTGGGTGATTGACTGCCGCATGAAACGCTGCATATACCTTGTGGGGATCATGACCGCCGCGATTTAATTGCCAAATCTCATCATCACTCCAGTCACTCACCAATGCTTTTAGTTCAGGTGTATTAAATACAGTCTCACGAACATAGGCACCATGTTTAGATTTCATGGTTTGATACTGGCCGTCAACAATTTCTCCAAGGCGTTGCATCAAGATGCCTTTTTTATCACGAGCAAATAAGGCGTCCCACTGACCACCCCACACGACCTTGATCACATTCCAACCCGCGCCACGGAATTCACTCTCTAACTCTTGAATGATCTTGCCATTGCCACGTACGGGCCCATCTAAACGCTGCAAATTACAGTTAACAACAAAAATTAGGTTATCTAACTTCTCACGACCGGCCATACCGATTGCGCCTAAAGATTCTGGCTCGTCGGTTTCACCATCGCCTAAGAATGCCCAGACCTTACGTCCTTCTGCTTTAATAAATCCACGGTCTTGCATGTATTTCATAAAGCGGGCTTGGTAAATCGCCATGATGGGACCAAGCCCCATGGAAACGGTTGGGAACTGCCAGAAATCGGGCATTAGCCATGGATGTGGATAGCTTGAGATTCCCTTTCCACCAACTTCTTGACGGAAATTATCCAGCTGCTCATCTGACAAACGCCCCAACATATAGGCACGCGCATACACGCCAGGTGCTGAGTGACCTTGTACAAATATTAAATCACCGCCATGCTCTGGCGACGGTGCATGCCAGAAATGGTTAAAGCCCACATCGTATAAAGTGGCCGCCGACTGAAATGAGGAAATGTGTCCACCGACATTGGTATCTTTATTGGCACGCAAGACCATGGCCATTGCGTTCCATCGTGTATATGAACGAATACGATGCTCCACATTTTGATCACCAGGCAATCTGGCCTGACGTTCAACAGGAATCGTATTGATGTACGGAGTCTCAGCATGGAAAGGTTGGTTAACTCCACTCACCCGTGCATGAGAAATTTGCTGATCAATTAAAAAGGCTGCCCTTTCAGGTCCTTCATTTTGAATTACGCCATCTAGCGCTTGTAACCACTCTTGGGTCTCGCCTGGGTCTGCATCTTGCGCATGATTTTTACCCAAGATTTGTTCTGGAACTGCTGCCATAAACTGCCTCCATTAGTCACATCGGTGTTATTGGTTCACTCTATAGACAATATTCTAAGAAGGTATATGAGTGTAAACAAGCAATTTTCCACATAATGGATGTATTTCTCATAATGTGGATTTATATTGCAGTGCAAAGCAAAAACACCAAATCCATGAAATTACCCGAATAGCAGCCTGAATCAGGCAAAATGAGCTAATTACATGAAAAAAATACCGTTTTTACTCTGGTTTCTAGCCCCGTTTAAATGGCTTCGAAAAATTCGAGGTTTTAGGCTCGTATACACCCCCCTCATTGCGATTGTGATCTTTACAGCAGTGATGGGCATTATTTTAGGAACGCTGCAGTTACAGAAAAAAGTCAACAAGAGGCAGCCTTATTTAGAGAGCTCTCTTTTGCAAAACAGCGTATTCAATTACGGTTTGCTAATAACACCGACACACTGATTGCGATTAGTAGAGATTACACCGCCAATCCCGAGCAAGCTAAATTAAAAGAGGTGGCCATCCAGCAAACCGAAGCAATGGTTATCAATAACCATGAAATAGCTCAGGTGATTTGGTTAGATAGCAATAAACAACATCAATGGAAGGTGCCAGTAAGTTCTATCAATACCGATTGGATTACCCAGGCCAGAAGCTCACCACAAGTAAGCCGGGCACTACAAAAAACGATTGAGCTAAGTAGCAGCACGAATCGACCTGCATTTAGTAATTTCTTAACTCTGAGCTTACACAGTGAAGATGCTCTTGCCATGGATGGAAAAACCATCTTTTGGCAAGTGATCCCCTCTAACGTTGGTTCCAATAAAGATGAGGGTCTCCTAGCTGTTCTGTATACCACTCAAGGCATCCTAGATATGATCCCGGGCGAGCTCAAGGGCATGTATCGATTTACATTGATTACGGATGACCAAAAAATTATTGCCATCTCATCGGACAAAAACACCCCTAAACGGGCATTTAGCAATCAAACCAGCCTTGATCTTGGCGTATTAAGTCCGAACCTCTCTTTACGCATCGACACCTATCCACCTCCGACCAATCTGACTTTTAGGATGCTGATTGGTGTTGTTCTCGGACTGAGCGCCTTTGTGATTTGGAGTTTATGGTCCGTCTTAAAGCAAATGCAAGTTCGACAGGAGGCAGAAGCCAATCTGCAGACAGAAACTAGCTTTCGTAATGCTATGGAAAACTCCACCCCGGTGGGAATACGGGCGCATGATATGGATAAGCGCATCACTTATGTGAATCGTGCCTTTTGCGAGATGACTGGCTGGTCTGCTGATGAGCTCATTGGTCTTAGTCCTCCATTTGCCTTTTGGCCTGAGGGCAAAAAGGGTGAATTGATTGAAAAGATGAATCGCGCTTTGAAAATGTCAATGGATGCAGAAAAGAAAATTGGCGTTGAAGGCTATATTCTTCGCCGTGACGGCACACTGATTCAAACGCGTACCTTTATTGCCCCACTCATCAATGAAAAGGGGAAGCAAACGGGCTGGGTTACTTCCTTAGTTGATATTTCTGAGCCTAAGAAAATTCGCGAAGAGTTGGCAGCCTCACAAGAGCGCTTTGTCACTGTCATGGAAGGTTTAGACGCAGCTGTATCGGTTATTTCCATTGATGCAGGAGAGCTTCTGTTTGCCAATCGTTTTTATCGTGAGCGCTTTGGCGATAACTCTAAAGGCCACTTTGACTTAGCAGGTGGAGAGGACGCTCAAAATACCATGCGTCAGCTCGGTGAGGAATTAAATGATTCTGCGCCCGGTATTCCGCCATCCTTCTTATATCAAGAAGCAGAATCCGAGGAAGTGGAGTTGCTTGAAGGTAGTAATACCTGGTATGAGGTACGACGCCGTTTTATTCCTTGGGTTGATGGTCATTTGGCACAGCTCTTAATTGCTACTGATATTACTGCGCGCAAGCAGGCAGATGATATGGCTCGCCAACAAGAAGAGCGCATGCAATTTACTAGCCGCCTCACTACCATGGGTGAAATGGCTTCGTCACTTGCCCATGAGCTAAACCAACCACTTTCAGCCATCTCCAATTACTGCATGGGTGTAGCTAAGCGCTTACAGGGGCAGCTAGATCCAGCACTTAGCAAGGATATTCTGCCCGCTCTGGAGAAAGCCTCAGAACAGGCACACCGTGCTGGTACCATCATTCAACGTATTCGGGGTTTTGTAAAACGCAGCGAACCGCAACGCAAATGTAGCGATATAGCTGCAATCATTAATGATGCAGTTGGGCTCGTAGAAATCGAGGCTCATCGCCATCGTCTGAGCATTAGCTCCCATATTGCTGAAAACCTGCCTATGGTGAACTTAGACCCCGTACTGATATTGCAGGTTTTAGTCAATTTACTTAAAAACTCTTTAGATAGTTTGCGGGAAGTCTACCCTCTCTCTTCGCGCTGGTCAGCCCCTCCAGTGAAGATTTCAGCAGATTTGGATACCAGCACCTTCCCTGCCATGCTCCGAATCCAAGTGACCGATGCAGGGTCTGGCATCCCAGAACCGGTCATTAAACACATGTTTGAGCCATTCTTTAGCACCAAAAGTGATGGTATGGGCATGGGGCTGAATATTTGCCGGTCTATTGTCGAATCCCATCGAGGACGCCTTTGGGCTAAAAATCATATGGATGCAGAACAGACCAAACTGGTTGGCTGCACCTTTACAATACTAATACCCCTAGAATCAGTGGATTCTCAGGGGAGTGTTTAACCCGATGTATCGATTGCCTTTGTGAGATCCAATATGAATATAAGCTCAGCAGCTAAACCAAACCAAGCTGAAGTTGTCTACGTCGTTGATGATGACGAGGCAGTCCGTGATTCCTTGACGTGGTTGCTCGAGAGTAATGGTTATGTGGTGCGATGCCATGCTAGCGCAGAGCGTTTTTTGCAATCCTTACAAAGCACTGACAAATCCACTATCTCCTGCGCCATTCTTGACGTGAGAATGCCAGGTATGTCTGGCTTGGAATTGCAAGAGCGTTTAACTAGTGAAAACCTACCAATGCCAGTAGCCTTTATTACTGGACACGGCGATGTCTCAATGGCTGTTTCTACAATGAAACGTGGCGCTGTTGATTTCATTGAAAAACCATTTAAAGAAAATGATCTCTGTGGATTAGTAGATCGCATGTTATCAAAAGCACGCGTGGATTACTCCCAAGCAAGTCAACGCAAAATTACCCAAAGTCTCTTGAGTAAATTAACAGGCCGTGAGCGCCAAGTACTCGAGCGTATTGTTGCTGGTCGTTTGAATAAACAAATTGCAGATGACTTAGGCATTTCCATTAAAACGGTAGAAGCGCATCGCGCCAATATTATGGAAAAGCTCAATGTCAATACCGTTGCCGATCTCCTCCGTTTAGCCTTATCTGACCCCCAACCCCATTAATATCACCATGCCTGCCCAGCTTCTTGACGGTAACGCGCTCTCAAAAAAACTGCGCGCTGAAATTGCTGCTCGCGGGGCTATCGTTACCGCAAAAGGGGTTCGACCTGGTTTAGCAGTCATTGTGGTTGGTGAGAACCCAGCAAGCCAAGTCTATGTGCGTAATAAAGTCAAAGCTTGTGAAGATGTGGGTTTTCATTCTGTATTAGAGCGTTATTCTGTAGAACTTGGCGAAGAAGAATTATTAGCGCGCATTGCTACATTGAATGCCGACCCCGCTATTCATGGGATTTTGGTTCAGCTGCCACTACCAGAGCATATTGCTAGTGAACGCGTGCTTGAGGCCATAGCACCGCTTAAAGATGTCGATGGTTTCCATGTAGCTAATGCTGGCGCTTTAATGGTCGGTCATCCAGAATTTAAACCCTGCACTCCTTATGGTTGCATGAAAATTCTTGAGAGTATTGACTACCCTATTCGTGGTGCACGCGCTGTGATTGTTGGCGCATCCAATATTGTTGGTAAGCCTATGGCTATGCTCCTATTGCAAGCTGGAGCAACGGTGACTATTTGCAATAGCAAGACGCGTGACTTAGCTCACCATACCAAAGATGCCGATATCCTAGTGGTAGCTACTGGTAAAGCCAGAATGATTACTGGTGATATGGTCAAGACTGGTGCCGTAGTCATTGATGTGGGCATCAATCGCCTACCCGATGGCAAACTTTGTGGTGATGTCGATTTTGATACTGCCAAATACATTGCTGGCTGGATTACGCCGGTGCCTGGTGGCGTTGGGCCGATGACGATCACAATGCTGCTGATGAACACTTTAGAGGCTGCTGAAAAAGCTGCTAAGCGCTAGGGTTATCCTCCGCATTAGCACTTCAGCTTGGCAAAGTTTGTTGTAGTCCATTAAGCTATAGGGATGACTACAAACGCCGCACTAGCAATCCCTGCTCATTTAGAGAACAATCCTTTAATTTCATTTGGCCGCGGCATTGCCACTTACTCCCAAGTAAAACCCGAACATATCGCACCAGCGATTGAGTTTCTACTAAGCCAGGCTGAATTAGCAGTTCAACATGCCACCAATATTGCCACCCCATCATCTTGGGATGCATTGGCAGAACCCCTTGAGGATGCTACTGAAACTTTGGGTAGATCATGGAGCGTGATCTCCCATCTCAATAGCGTGGCTGATACGCCAAAGTTGCGTGCTGCCTATGGTGAGATGCTGCCAAAAGTGACTGCCTTCTTTTCCAGTCTTGCGCAAAATTTAGCCTTGTATGAAAAATTCAAGTTGCTAAGTCATGACCCTGAATTTATGCATTTGAATATCGCCCAGAAGAAAGTGATTGAAAATTCATTACGAGATTTTCGTTTGGGTGGCGCAGAGCTCCCCGATGCAGAAAAGCCACGCTTTGCTCAAATTCAGGATGAGCAAGCGGTATTGGGTAAGGCATTTTCAGATCATGTCTTAGATGCTACTGATGGCTTTATTCACCTTGTTAGCAATGAAGCTGAGCTTGCTGGTCTGCCCGAAGATGCTATAGCCGCGGCTGCCGATACAGCGCAGCAGAAGAACCTACAAGGCTGGGCATTCACCCTGCACTTCCCCTCTTACTATCCAGTCATGCAGTATGCCAAGAATCGTTCTTTACGCCGCCTCATGTATGAGGCTTATGTCACTCGTTCTTCAGAATTGGCTCCAAAATATGGCAAGGGCAATCTCGATTGGGATAACACCCAAAATATGCTCGATCAATTGCGTCTGCGCGATGAAGAGGCACGCATGCTGGGGTTTGCAAATTATGCCGCCTTAAGCTTGGCTCCCAAAATGGCTAATAGCGTAGATGAGGTAGATCTCTTTTTGAGTAACTTTGCTAATAAAGCAAAACCATTTGCAGAACAAGACTGGCAAGCGCTGTGCGACTTTGCTAAAACCGAGCTTGGACTTGTTGATGGGCTTGAGCCTTGGGATACGCCTTTTGCTTCTGAACAACTAAAGCAAGCGCGTTATGCATTCTCAGAAAATGAGCTCAAACAATACTTCCCATTGCCCAAAGTATTAGATGGATTATTCCAGGTTATTCAAACTCTATTTAGCGTGAAGATTGAAGCGACAGATTTACCTGTCTGGCATACAGATGTGCAGTCATTCTCAGTCAATGACGCCAATGGCAAAGCGCTAGCCTACTTTTATCTAGACCCGTATGCCCGCCCTGGTAAGCGAGGTGGTGCCTGGATGGATGATGCCAGAGGTCGTAGAGTATTACCCGATGGAGAAATCCAAGTTCCCGTAGCGTATTTGGTTTGCAATTTCGCACCTCCAGTCAAAGTAGATGGCGTATTGCGTGAGCCTACCATTACACACGATGATGTCATCACCCTATTCCATGAGAGTGGTCACGGACTGCATCACCTCTTAACCCAAGTGACTGCCTTAGGTGTATCTGGCATTAATGGTGTTGAGTGGGATGCTGTGGAATTACCGAGCCAGTTTATGGAGAACTTCTGCTGGGAATGGGAAGTGCTCGAGAAAATGACGGCACATACGCAGACTGGTAAACCGCTGCCACGTGGCCTGTTTGACAAAATGTTGGCTGCAAAGAATTTCCAAAATGGTTTAGCGACTTTACGTCAAATCGTCATGTCCTTAACCGATTGGCGATTACATTCAAGCTTGGATGCAAAAAGTGCTCAAGGTCAAGCCGTACTTAAGGTATCCAGACACATCGCTGATGAATTCAACATCATCCCGCAACCTGAACTATCTCGTTGGATCAATTCATTTAGCCATATCTTTGCCGGCGGTTATGCTGCTGGTTACTACAGTTATAAATGGGCTGAAGTACTCTCAGCCGATGCCTATTCCGCTTTTGAGGAGGCAGCCAAACTCACTGGCACTGTATTAGATGAAAGCACTGGCGCACGCTACCGCAAGGAAATTTTAGAGGTTGGCGGTAGTCGTTCGGCGGCAGAATCTTTCAAGGCATTCCGCGGAAGAGAGCCCAGTATTGATGCTTTGCTACGCCATGGCGGCTTGGCTTAATCATTACGTTTGAGCACCATCTAGAGCCAGCCAGGACTGGCAATCCCTCTTTTCCACCAACCAAGGACCCTCCCAGACCCCTAATATGGTGGTTTTTGTCTTAAAAAAGCCTCTAAATCGATTCTTTTGTACAACTCCTTGACACCTTAGTAAAAAGAGCTAACAATCACCCACTAGGCTTTATTTGAAGTCCTTTTTGGTGTGTTGTAGAGCGAGACTGGTTAAAAAGTATTCACCCTCATCACGGTTGTTTTAAGCTTATGTAATGGAGTTAGTATGTCTACTGGAATAGTTAAGTGGTTCAATGATGCAAAAGGTTTTGGCTTTATCAAACCTGATGATAGTGAAGAAGAGTTGTTCGCGCATTTCAGCGCAATCAATATGGGCGGTTTTAAAACCCTTCAGGAAAACCAAAAGGTAACGTTTGATATTACCCAAGGCCCTAAAGGCAAACAGGCTACCAATATTCAAGCTGGTTAATCATCAATAGATGATCATGAAAAAACCTAGGACTAGCTTCTAGGTTTTTTTTCGTCTATGAAGGCTTTTGCTCTGATTTAAATTAATCGAAGGTAGTAAGATTCTCAATAAGCCCTGCAGGCAAACTGTAGGGCTTATTTATTTACTGCAGATGTAGAACATGTTTCCAAGTTCCATCCTTGAGGTGAGTAGTTTCTACCCACCCACCAACTCCAGCAAACTTACCGGTTCCACCGGTCACTGCTCGCGCTGTCGGAGATGACTCCACCAGAGTTGCCCTAGCACTAGGATACATAGCAACCCCTTGAATAATAATCTGATCATTCGTGCCATTGCCAAAGGAAAATACTGCGCTAGTGATTCTTGATTCAACTCCTGGAGGCGAAACATTCACGCCAGTAGTAGTCATAATCCAATCAGTCATGAGCTCAGTACCATCGTCAGCAGTAGCTTTGAAGTGCCACAAACGAATATCCCCAATAGATTGACCTGGTGCACCATGATCAAGTAATGTTGCTGCCGGTACTTCTGGATGGGTTACGGTAACCAGACGTTCTGCCATAGACAGGCCAGAAAATGTCATGGTGAGGATAGCAAGGCAAGCGAATTTAATGAAAATTGATTTACCACTCATATTAAAGCTCCTCTAGTAATAGCAATAAATTAATTGGGCGATTGAAGTACAGTAGTAAAGCATTTTATAAATGCTAAGTCACAATGACTTGAGCTTTTGAGCAACTGATTCGAGGCTATCAGCAACACCAGGAAGTGCAATTTCATTTTCCAGAATACGAATTGCTGCAGCCAGTTCAAATGCACGTTCGCTAATGACTTGGCAAGCACTCTGGTGAGCAAGTTGTCCAATTGAACCTGCTATTTCAAAATTAATGCAGGCAAGCACCACACCCCCATCTTTTTTAATAGGCAATTGGCTAGCTGCATCACCAATAGCCATGAGGGTATACATAATGCTTGCGGCCGCCTTGGACATCTCAGATCTCATGTGTTGCGGAAAAGGATTTGGGGAAAATACTTGCGTAAAGGTGCGGAGCATCAGTGTATAGAGACAGCTGCCTAAATCGACAACTCGCATGGCCAAAGGATGCGTAATCTCTGTTCCTTTATTACCCTTACTGATAGAGTCTCGAAATGTTGGATTTACTGCTGTTATTCGGGCGGGCTCAAAATCAGGTCTAGTCGCTTTAAGCTGTTGTAGCTCTTTTAATATATTAGAGAAGCGAGCGTAATGAGAATCCTCAGTATGTCCAGGCGCACCCTCCCCCTCAAGCACAATACTCTCTATAGCCTGGTGTGCTGATGCGCTATCTGTTACCGCAAACAATCCAGGCAATGGAAATAACACTCCACCAACTTGCGCATTTGCATGGCCAATAAACAGAGCGTCATGGCCAAGCTTCTCAACAAGGTAATCGATGCCATTGGCAATCTGATGATAAAGATGGCCTGGGGTTAAATAATCAGTAGGCGTGGGTGAAAACAAGTTCTGATGAATCTTGCGATGATAGTGCTCTAAATGACGAAAAGCAGTACCGTCTGGTACCTCAATCTCCAAAGGTCTTTCAATCATCATGAAATGCTGAATGGTCGATTCATTGAAAGGTGATAAGTTAAATTCTAAATTTGCTGGAAATCTTCCAGCCGGAATAGGAAAATTTAAACGGGAAAAGTGAGGCGCAGAACCAAAAGCAGAAAGCAAATTATTTACCAAACTTAGGTGCCGCATTTCCTGAATAGCCACCACTCTAATTTGCTTTCGCCACCCTTCAATAACCACTAATTCTTGTTCGCTTACCCCCTCATCCGTTGAGCGCTTTAGACTCATTGCTGCATATAAGTAAGTACACATCACGGTATGCTCGAACTCTGCAGACTCTGCAAGTAAAAATAAGAGCTCTTCCCGATCTTTAATTGGGTTTTTATTAGCTTTCATTCAATTTGAACAATCATATCCAATGGGATTAAGATAAATACATTAAGCCTCTAACCACTACATTTACTCATAATATGACAGATCTAGAACAAACAAAACGGGATCTCACTGCGGCCACTTTAAATCAGTACTGCTTAGAATTCCTCAAAGGCCATAAACTATCTACGTTTGAGACTGGTTTGATTCTGGGTATTATTTTAGGCGTTGAAGATGATGCTAGCTACGATAAAAAAATTGTGATCCCAATAAATGTGAGTGAAGCAGAACGCGTTCAAGTCATTAGCAACTATATTCAAAATAATCCAAAACGGCAACATCAATCATTTGCCTCTTTGGCTTTTGATGCCATGCTTGAGCAGTGGCCGTATCAAAAATAAACTCAAGAAAATGAGTGAAAGCCCTCATATTTCGATCAGATAGCTTAATAAAAAAGTACCTCTGTTTTTTTATTACCAATACCATCTTTTAAATTTAGCCATTCATCCTGAACAATTAAATTAGTGTAGGCCTATGCAGGTGGGCGCAAACTGATACTGTTCAAGGATTCTTATATCGCATCAGGATATGGTCTTACGGATGTTTGAATATTTGCCACTATGGGCGCATGATCTGAAGGTTGCTCCCAAGTGCGGGGCTCTTTATCCACAATACTAGAGATACAACGTTCTTTTAAGGCATCACTTAAGAGGATATGGTCAATACGCATGCCCGCGTTTCTTCTAAAGCCCATCATGCGATAGTCCCACCAACTAAAAGTCTTGGGTGCTTGCTCAAACATTCTGAATGAGTCATGCAAACCTAGACCAAGTATTTCTTGAAAGGCATTGCGTTCTTGTGGTGAAACCAAGTTCTGTCCTTCCCATGCCTTGGGATCATGTACATCGGCATCGGCTGGGGCGATATTAAAATCACCCAATAAAGCTAAACGGGGGTTTTGTTCAACCTCTTGAGTAAGCCAATTCTGAAGAGCTTGTAACCAATTCAGTTTATAGGCAAACTTATCGCTATCAGGTGATTGACCATTAGGAAAATAGGCCGAGACTAGTCTGATTGGTTGGGTTCTGGCAAAGCAGACCGTTGCAGCCAATATGCGCTGCTGCACATCATCATTTCCTGGGATATTTCTAATGGGCTTTAGAAAAGTAGTCTCTAGGTTCGTCGCGATAGGCGCTAATGCAGATTTACGCACAATAATAGCAACACCGTTATAGGTCTTTTGACCAGCCACTAAGCTCAAATAACCTGCTGCCTCTAACTCTTGATGAGGGTACTTATCATCAGTGAGCTTAAGTTCTTGCAAACACAATGCATCAATCGGCTTTTTTGCTTTTTCTTGATCTTGCAACCAACGCAATACGTGAGGCAGGCGGACTTTCAAGGAATTGACATTCCACGCCGCTATCCGTATTGAATCAGTCATCTATCCCCAGCTCCTGCAATTTACGTGTAATGGTATTGCGGCCAATACCTAAACGTTGAGCTGCCTCTACTCTTCTGCCGCGAGTCACTTCAAGAGCGGCCTGCAATACTGCTTTTTCAAATCGAGAGCATAAAGCATCGTAGACGTCCTTATCACCGTCTTGCAACATCTTGACAGCCAATCGTGCAAGCCCACCTTCCCAATCAGAAGAACCCGCACGTGCAGTTGGATTGCTGGGGGATGATTCCCCTTGAATGATTAATGGCTGTTGATTTGCTTCAGCCAAGATATCTCCGGGTAAGTCACCCATGCCAATCACGTTTGACGGTGTCATCACGGTCAGCCAATGGCAGAGGTTTTCTAGTTGCCGCACATTACCAGCAAAAGGCATATTACCCATCTCCGCTAACACTTCATCGGAAAGTTTTTTTGGCTCTACTCCAAGAGACTTAGCACAAGACAACATGAAATGACGTGCTAGCACCGGAATATCTTCAGCGCGTTCACGCAAAGAAGGCATCCTCAAGCGAATTACATTTAAGCGATGTAATAAATCTTCGCGGAAGGTGCCCGCAGCAACTTTGGCCTCTAAGTTGTGATGGGTTGAAGCAATAATACGAACATTCGCCTTGATGGGATCTTGACCACCAAGTCGATAAAAATTACCGTCAGTCAAAGCGCGTAAGAGACGGGCCTGCAAGTCAAAAGGGATATCCCCAATCTCATCAATAAACAATGTACCGCCATCCGCTTGCTCAAAGCGTCCACGGCGCAAAGTTAAGGCACCATTGAAAGCGCCGCGTTCATGACCAAATAATTCTGACTCCAATAAATCCTTAGGAACAGCCGCGGTACTAAAAGTTACAAAAGGACCTTTAGCGCGAGGACTGTGTTTATGTAAAGCTTGAGCAACTAACTCTTTACCAGTGCCAGACTCACCTGTGATCAGCACTGTCGAATGCGACTGCGCTAGACGTCCAATGGCACGAAAGACTTCTTGCATTGCAGGCGCTTGACCAATAATTTCAGTGGAGTCTTGTCTCCAGCCGTTCATTTCTTTATTACCGGATTGATTGCGCTCGCTCTGCTCCATAGCGCGACGAATGAGCTCTACTGCCTTATCAATATCAAACGGCTTTGTCAGATACTCAAATGCGCCACCCTGAAATGAGGAGACAGCTGAATCTAAGTCGGAGTAAGCCGTCATAATAATGACTGGCAACTGGGGATGACTCTCTTTTACATTTTGCAAAAGGTCTAAGCCATTTCCACGTGGCATCCGAATATCAGATATCAATACTTGGGGAGATTCCTTTTCAAGCGCATCGATCACGTCATTGGGATTTGAAAAGCTCTTATGCGGAATATTTTCACGCGAAAGCGCCTTTTCTAATACCCAGCGAATCGATTGATCATCGTCCACAATCCAAATTGGTTTCATGATGCTTTCTCCTGCCTACGGTAAGGGATTTGAATATGAAAATCGGTATTGCCAGGGCGGCTTTCGCAAGCGATAAAGCCTTGATGTTGCTGTACAAATGTTTGCGCCAAGGTAAGTCCTAAACCACTGCCACCCTCCCTGCCTGACACCAGCGGGAAGAAGATGCGCTCACGGATTTCATCAGCAATACCCGGACCGTTATCAATTACATGTAAGTCCATTGCCAATTTGTAGCGTTTTTTAGAAATCGTGACTGAGCGAGCAACCCGTGTGCGCAGCTCAATCTGAGCAACCCCTTGAGAAATCTCTTCGCTCAGTGCTTGAGCGGCGTTGTGGGCAATATTCAGCGTTGCTTGAATCAGCTGTTCGCGATCACCAAGTAAGTCTGGCAAGCTCGTGTCGTAGTTACGAATGATGCGCAGACCTTTTGGAAATTCAGCAAGTACTAAACTGCGGACGCGTTCCAAAGCCTCATGAACGTTAAAGTACTCCATAGCATGGGCTTTGCGATGTGGCGCAAGCAATCTGTCCACGAGGTTCTGCAAACGATCTGACTCTTTGATAATGACCTGGGTATATTCACGCAAGCCTTTTTCAGGCAACTCATACTCCAAGAGTTGAGCTGCGCCCCGAATGCCCCCCAGAGGATTTTTAATTTCATGAGCCAAATTACGCATTAACTGTTTATTTGCTTCTACCTGTTGAGTTACCCGCTCATCACGTTCACTACGCAATTGCTGATCGATCGGAAACCACTCCATCATGATGAGCGCAGGGTCATCTAAGATGGCCACTACTACATGGGCGGGAATGGAGTCTTGATGAATGCTGCCAGGCAATGAATGCAAGACTACTTCTTGGCGTTGAGCCGTAAAGTGACCCGCCTTGACCTCTTCAATCATCAGGTTCAGAGGTAAGTTATCGCCAAATATATCATGCAGGGATTGACCCTCAAGTGATTTACGCGACAAATCCAAAGCAGACTCGGCTGCGGGGTTCACGTACACCAATTGTTGGTTCTCAGCCTCAAATACCACGATGGCATTAGGCATCTGATCAAGCAATGTCGGAAAAAAAGGAGCAGCCGAAGCTGCCCCTTTGAACGAATTGCGCAACAGACCTGCGCTCAAGTTCTCTCCTTCGCTTACAGGGAGTAGTACATATCGAATTCGATTGGATGGGTAGTCATACGGAAACGTGTGACATCTTCCATCTTCAAAGCGATATAGGCATCAATCATAGAATCGGTAAAGACACCACCACGAGTTAAGAACTCACGGTCCTTATCCAAATTCTCTAAAGCTTCTTCTAAGCTCGCGCAAACGGTTGGGATCTTTGCATCTTCTTCTGGCGGCAAGTCATACAAGTTCTTGTCAGCAGCTTCACCTGGATGAATCTTATTCTGAACGCCATCCAAACCAGCCATTAAGAGTGCAGCAAAGCACAGGTATGGGTTAGCCAATGGATCAGGGAATCGAGTCTCAATACGACGGCCTTTAGGGCTAGACACGTGTGGAATACGGATCGAAGCAGAACGGTTACGTGCCGAATAAGCCAACTTCACTGGTGCTTCAAAACCTGGAACCAAACGCTTGTAAGAGTTGGTGCCTGGGTTGGTAATTGCATTCAATGCTTTAGCGTGCTTAATGATGCCGCCGATGTAAAACAGAGCAAACTCTGAAAGACCTGCATAGCCATTACCAGCAAACAAGTTCTCGCCATTTTTCCAAACGGATTGGTGGACGTGCATACCAGAACCATTGTCGCCAACGACTGGCTTAGGCATAAATGTAGCTGTCTTGCCATAAGCATGCGCTACGTTTTGAATCACATATTTCTGCCAAATGGTCCAGTCAGCACGCTCAACTAATGTGCTGAATTTTGTACCCAATTCATTTTGGCCTTGACCAGCAACTTCATGGTGATGCACTTCAACTGGAATACCTAAAGATTCCAGAATCAAACACATTTCCGAACGCATATCGTGGAATGTGTCTACTGGTGCCACTGGGAAGTAGCCGCCTTTTTTACCTGGACGGTGACCTGGATTACCGCCTTCGATTTCAGCAGCAGAAGACCATGGAGCTTCTTCGGAATCAATCTTCACGAAGCAACCCTGCATATCAGCACCCCAACGGACGCCGTCAAAAATAAAGAATTCTGGCTCTGGGCCAAAATATGCTGCATCGCCTAAACCAGTGCTCTTTAAATAGGACTCAGCACGCTTAGCAATAGAGCGTGGGTCGCGATCGTAACCTTTGCCATCAGATGGCTCGATCACATCACAGGTAATCACTAAAGTGGACTCTTCATAGAAAGGGTCAATGTAGCAAGCTGTTGGATCTGGCATCAACAACATGTCGGAAGCTTCAATACCTTTCCAACCTGCAATAGAAGAGCCGTCAAATGCATGACCACTCTCAAATTTATCTTCGTCAAAATGAGAAATAGGAACGGTAGTGTGTTGCTCTTTACCCTTTGTATCTACAAAGCGGAAGTCAACAAAAGTACATTCTTTCTCTTTAACTAACTTCATCACATCAGCGACGGTCTTCGTCATGCAAATCTCCTCTATTAACTAAATTCGGAATTCAAACTTAAGGCATACACCCCTGTTTATTCCAGGCATCAAACATGCCTACTGGATGTACGTAATTTACTGAAGCAAACAAATGGGAACGCTTATTATTGCACTAATAAAGTGCTCAAATACGCCTTTTACCCTACTAAAACCCCTAATTGCACCATATTAGTGCTTTATTGGGCTAAGCGATATCGTGAATCTCATAACCCAACTCTTGCGTGCCAGCTCGTAAGGCTATCCAGGCACTTTGAAGTAAGTTTGAGTTCCCTTTAATGCCCAGTTCAATATGACGTTGCGTGTAGACACCATCCTTAGCGGCGTCTCCAACCGAAGGTAGGCTAAACACCTTAACCCCGGGGTAATTGGCCTCTATCCGCTCCATCAGGGGGGTTAAAGTGGACTCTATGCCCTTGGGCACAATAAAGCTTTGCTCGGCCCAGTCTGTCTGATGAAATAAATCTGCGTAATGCGTATCCAAGCACCAAGCCATCATCGGCGCAGCCATTACCGGAAACCCCGGTAAGAAATGGTGCTCTTTAATCCGAAACCCCGGAATCTGGTTATAAGGATTTGGAATGATGTCACTGCCGATCGGAAACTCACCCATTTTGAAGCGATGTTGATTTTCAGGGGTACTGAGATCCGCTTTAATGGGGTCGCCCTCTGCCATCGACTGTATGCGGCCAGCTATTAATTCTTGCGCGCTGGGATGCAATTCTGTTTTCGTACCCAAGGCCAAAGCTGCGCACTGCCTGGTGTGGTCATCAGGAGTTGCTCCAATGCCACCCGTACTGAAGACGACATCACCACTAATAAAGCTAGCTTTTAAGGTAGCAGTAATTTGCTCGGGATCATCTGCTACATACTTGGCCCACGACAGACTTAAGCCCCGTTCATTTAAAAGTTCGATCAATTTACTCAGATGCTTGTCTTGGCGTCGACCCGATAAAATTTCATCACCAATGACGATTAAACCAAAACGACGAGCCAACTTTTCTGCTTCATTTACGGCCACTTTTTTTACTGCATCAACCATGGTAAGGAAGCTCCATATCAATCACCCGTGATTCAATAGTTAAGGTTTTATCCAACTCTTCTTGCCTGAGATCTTTTAGAGCCGTCAATAAAAAATGGGCAAACCACAGAGCAGCAAAAACAAAGATGACCGAATAAATCCACAGCGCAACAAAACTCACAATCGGAAACAAGACTAAGGCCAAAGCAGAGGTTGCCCAAAAGAATGTAGGTACAGCGCCCAGCATTCCAGAAACAATCCCCATAGTTAGTAGCGACCAGCGGTATTTATGAATTAATACATCGCGCTCTTGTGAGCTAGCATGTTGTGCGAGTACATCATAGGACATTAAGCGCATAGTGAGCCAACCCCAAAGTAATGGAGGCAAGACTGCCACCAGTGGGGGCACCCACCATACAGGAAGGGTTAGCATGACTAGTGCCAAACAAATTAGTGCCGACCACAAGGTATACACAAAACTACCAAATAAGCCCCCTCCGCGCTTACTAACGATATCTTTGTATGCATGTTGACGAGTCACGCTACGCACAATGGCAGGCACCGTGGTAAATGCAATAAAGACTAAGAGGCTAATAGTGATTAAGGGAATAATGAGCATCACAAAGAACAAAGGTGCTATCCAGGCACGGGCATTTTCAAAACCAGCCCAGATCAAACCATCCTGAATCCAGCTAGTAAAAATAGAGGTGGTCAAGAAAATACTTAACATCTCCAATGCAGGCGTCCAAGTGAGCCAAATCAAACAACCCCATAGCACCGACACAATAAAAAATGGGCGTAGGCTTAACCACAGCATTTTGGGATGCATGGTACCGACTAGCGCCAATCCAAAACTTTTAAATACCTGTTGCATGCCGTCCATATAGTTCCAATGAATGATTGAGGTGCAACTTAAGAATGGGCCTTACCAAACACTTCACGAAATGCATGACGCAAGCCCTGCCACTGCTGTACAAATACATTGTGAGAGACCTGCAAATTTCTAACACCAGTTGGGTAAACCTCTTTTGGAAAGATGGCCGTTCTAAACAGCATATCCCACCAAGGAAACAAAATTCCAAAATTACAACCTCCGAGTACGCCCGGCTTGCCTTTTGCTTCGTGACCATAACCCACAGCATGATGCATGCGGTGATACATCGGGGAAACCAGTAAATACTTTAATGGGCCCAAATGCACTTTGATATTGGCATGCTGCCAACTTTGTATAAATTGACTAAAGACCACTAATAATATGAACTGACCTGGTGATACGCCAAATAACAAAGCAAAGAATGCAAATACCACTGCACGCATGATGTCATCTAAGATATGGTTGCGATTATCAGACCAAGCAGTCATCACGGTTTGACTGTGATGCAAGGTATGCAATTGCCACCACCAATTAAAAGTATGTGATGCACGGTGATATAGATATTCCACAAAATCGAGCATCACAAAATAAATAAAGAAGCTCACCAATGGAATTGAGGTAACCGATGGCCACCAAGACTCTACATTCATCCGGCCAAAGCGAAAGTCATGTAAGACGGCATCGATTTCAAAGAAGAATCCCGATAATGCAATAAAAATAAGGCCGTGAAAAATACCTAAACGATGAAACAGCGTATAGCAAACATCTGCTTTACTAGAATGCGCAAATCGCTCTTGAGATTCTGCTGGTGAAAGGCGCTCCCAGGTACGTAGCACTGTAATGATCAAAATAATTTGAATGCAGCCAAATAAAAACCAATCAAGGCCATCGAAAACATCTTCAGCCCAAGCCATTAAATCCAATTGATACAAAATGGGTCCAACTACATTAGCAAACAGAAACTCTTGGAGGCTGGCATAAGCTTCCGCTAGAGAGGAAAGAGCTGGGTTGAGATCCATGCCTTATTGTGACTTATTTACCCTGTTTGGGTAGCGTACCAAAACAAAACCCCCGATTCTTGAGGCGAATGATTAACTGCTCTAGAACTGCTGGGGCCCAAGGGTCTTTACGTGACCAGATTCCTAAATGTGCCATAGCAATATCACCATCTTGTAGATTCTGGCTCGCTCGTTGCAATAAATCATGGTTGGGGTGAATAAGGGAGCTTAGTTCATCACCCAAAAATCCAGCGTCATGCCAACCCATGTGCTGAAAGCCGCAAGCATTTCCCATTTTAATTAAACGGGGTGAAGTCTTCCCGCCAGGAGCACGCCATATTTTCTGAATAGGTGATCCAGTTAACTCTTTAAAACGATCATCCACTTTGCGAATTTCTCGGCACATGGCTGCTTCGTTATACAAAACGGTTATCCCTGCTTTGGGACCAAACTGGGGCCTCTCAAAAACCTCACCAGCGGGTCCATCTTTTACAAAGTAGACATGATCATAGGTATGACTACCGAAATGATGACCTTCACTTAAGCGCTCCTGCCAATAGGTTTTCCAAGAATCGTCCAGCGAAAAATCACCGCGACTGGTTTTCTCATTCGCCAAGAAGAATGTGGCCTTCACGTGCTGACGATTCAAAATATCAGCGACGGTTTGAGCTACTGACATATTGCCGGTATCAAAGGTGAGATAAACCGTCTTTTTACAGATGGGCTCTTGTGCAAAGCCAATAGATGCAGCAGTCGCCAAAACAAGGGGAAGAAGATAGTGCTTAATGACCCATTTCAAACACATGCTCAGTTTTATTCCCAAGCGGCACGGGGAGTAAAGAAAACGCCATGCGGAGATTTGCCGACGGGAATAGTGGCAATCAACTTCATCGATGGAATATCAATTACCCCCACCTTTTTAGAAAAGCGGAAGGTAACCCATAATGTTTTTCCATCAGGCGTAATTTCCATATCATCAGGCCCTGCAGGAAGACCAGTGATATCGCCTACCTTTTCCAAAGTTTGCATGTTGATGAGGCTAATGGTCGAGGCAATGCGGTTGCTAATGAAAACATGCTTCTTGTCACCCAAGGGGCGGAAATTATGAGCCCCTTTGCCAGTGTAGATTCGCTTTACTTCTTTACGATTTTTCCAATCGATCACCTGAATATTATCTTCACCTGTAATGCCAACTAAAAGGTACTGGTCACCTGGAGTCATCCATAAACCTGCGGGAACTTTACCTGTTGGCATGATCCATGAAACTGTTTGGGTCTCTAAATCAATCGCCGCTAACTGACTTGAGTCTTGTAATGTAATGAAGGCAGTTTTGCTATCTGAGGTAAAAGCAATATGACTTGGTGTCTTAGCCAGCTTAATGGATTTGGCTAATTTAAGATCTGCACCTTGAGCGGTATAGATATCTACACGATCTAAGCGATTACCATTTGCCACAAACCATTTATGATTTGGTGAGTAACCGATTTGGTATGGGTCGATGATGTTCGGAATTTGACCCGTTAACTCACCGCTTACGGGATTCATCAAGACCACATCATTGCCAGCGGCATTGGCAATAAGTAAAGTTTTTTGATCTGGAGTCATCATCAAGTGATGCGGCTCCTTACCAACAGCTATGGTCTTAATGACTTGTCGTGTTGGCATGTCAATCAAACTTACCGAAGCCTCGCCAGAATTGAGAACAATCGCTAGCTTAGGTTGCGCCTTAGAATCTATTGCAGGCGCTGGAGTTTGAGCGAAGACAGTAAAAACAAACAGGGCTAAAGCGATGGTAGTGAGCGCCTTGGCGCCATTCATACTGCTATTGCGGATAAATGTATACATAAGCCATATTGTAAGCATGTAAAGGGGCTCTTTAGCCGCCCTTGGGGAGAGGGGTTTGACCTAGCGCAAGCTAGCCAAGACCTTTTCAAGACGCTTTAAGGACATCGGGGTTGGCGTCTTCAGCTCCTGAGCATACAAAGCCACCCGCAACTCCTCTAACTGCCAACGGAAATCCTGTAAAGCCTGATCTTCAGAGAGGGCATAAGAGGCAGACCCCCTGCTTCCTTGAACCCGCTTTTGCCAAGGCCTGGCAACCGACTCCCAGTCCTTTTGACACTGGGCATCTCTTGCGGGGTTAGAGCGCAGCTTTTCTATTCGTAGAGCGATTGCCTTGAGATACCTTGGTAAGTGCACCATTTGGGCATAAGGAATATCAGCAATAAACTTGGCTGATATGAGTCCTTGCAGTTGCGTTTGGATATCGGCATAAGCGCTAACTGAAATTGCCTTTGCTTGAGGCAGCTTCTTTTGCAGATCCGCATTGGCCTGCAAAGCTGTTAAAGCATGCTTTGCGACCTCTTGCGCAATTAATGCCAAGCGCGGTTTGCCCGATTGAATGCGCTCTAAAAACTGCTCTGCATTAACGGGTAAGGCATCACTCATAAAAGCCCGCTCTAGCGCTAGATTAAGAATTTGCTCTACCAAGCCCTCGACCGAACCCACGTTGATAAATAGCAATCCCAACTCGCGTATACCTGGCAACTGTTTTTGCAAAGACTTCAAAGTCTCCTTATTCGATAGTGCAAATAGGCGACGCAATCCTTGCCAGTGAGACTTTCTTGCATCCGTTAGACTATCGAATACCTCTAAGTCACAAGACTCCCCTTTATCCACTAGGGCGGGGTAGCCGTACAGGGTTTGATTGCCTTTTTGAATTTCTAAAGTTTCGGCTAACTCGCCAAACTCCCAAGTACGATAACCACCTTGCTCTACTTGGCGTGCTTGTGCTGGTGACCCCGTTTTTTGGTTGATGGAAATAGGCACCGCTGTTTATATACCAAGCTCAGCTTGAACTATTTCCTGTGCAATCGCCTGAAATGCCGTGCGAGCCGTCTCGCCATACTCTGCCCGTAAACGGGCCAGATTGCGCTCCAAATCCAATTGACGACCATGCTCATCAATTAAACGAAAGTTCATTGAGGAATGTGCTGGCAAAGCCTCTGGCCTAAAATCCGTTCGCTTAATCTCTAGGCCGCGCTCTTTGCGGATATCTCCAATCAAGCTATCAAGATAATCACCCACGCCAAACTGCTTTTCCTCCAATGCACGCTCTAGAAACGATTTTGCATAATCAGGCAAAGGGACGCAGTGGCGACGTAATTTTTGAGGCAAGGTTTTAAGTAGTAGTAGGGTTTTTTCTTCACACATTCCTGGTACCAACCACTCACAACGTCGACCGTCTACTTGATTTAATAGAGTTAAGGGCACCACCAAGGTCACGCCATCTTTGGGGCTGGCAGGTTCAAAGTGATAGGTCAGACTGAGCTCAGTACCGCCGACCATGATCTTTTTAGGATAGCGATCTACGGTAATGCCAGCTGCCTCGTGACGCATGAGATCAGCTTTGGCTAGACGCAGCTGGCTATCTGGACCATCCGCATCTTTTCCTAAAGGACCAGTAAGCCAAGCTTTCATGGATTCTCGACTTAACACCTCTTTCGGAATTCGAGAACCATAAAAGGCATATAGCAAATCATCATCTACCAATACGTCAGGGCGGCGCGAGCGATGCTCAAGCGCTTCAATTTCTTTAATGAGACGGCGGTTGTGCCAGAAAAAACCAAAACAATCGGGGTATTTTTTTCTGGCATCTGCTTCGGTTTCACGAATGAGCGCAGGCGTATCCATGCGACCAAACATTTCTTCTTGGACTAAAGCTTGGCGAATAAACAATTCTCGAGTCAAAATAGGATCATGCGATTCATAACGTACGCGTCTACCGTGATATATGGGCAAACCATATAAAGTACCACGCTCAAAGGCCATTACTTCACCTTGGCGGTTATCCCAAAAGGGATCGCTTAGGGATTTAATCAGGCGATGCGCTGCGACTCGCTCTACCCATTGAGGTTCAATCTTGGCAATCGTCCGGGCATACATCCGATTGGTTTCTTGTAACTCTCCTGCCAAGATCCAAGCGCCTGCTTTTTTGCCAATGGTCGATCCAGGCCAGATGAATGGCCGAATACCGCGTGCACCAATATAACCTCCGGTTTTACTGCCGCGCTCTTGTGATTTTTCATCGTCTTCTTTTTTAGCCACGTAACCCAGTAAACCTGTCAGAAGGGATAGGTGAATTTGCTCATAGCTTGCAGCCAACCCATTCTCTTTCCAGCCCTTTTCACCAAGCATCGTGTGGAGCTGTCCATGAACATCGCGCCATTCACGCAAACGTCTAGGTGATAAAAATTTACTACGGCATAGATTCTCTAGCTGCCGATTACTGTGTTTGTGTTGCAAAGCATCTTGATACCAGTCCCAGAGTTTTACAAAGTTCAGAAATTCAGAGCGTTCATCTGCAAACTGTAAATGCGCTTGATCAGCTGCTGCCGCCTGATCCATGGGTCGATCGCGTGGATCTTGTGTCGCGAGCGCAGAGGCAATGATAGTGACCTCGCGCAAGGCATTTTGCTCTTTAGCGGCAAGTAACATACGGCCAATACGGGGATCTAATGGAAGGTCAGCCAGCTGCTTACCAGTGGGTGTCAGCTTGAAGTTGCTATTGAGATCCTGATTACTGACATCTGTGTTTTCTTCATAGGCAATAGCGCCCAACTCATCTAAGAGCTGCACACCATCAGCAATAGCGCGACCCAATGGCTTATCAATAAATGGGAAATCTTGAATTTTGGGGAGCCGCAAATAAGTCATGCGTAGCAAGACAGCAGCTAAAGAGCTTCGCAGAATTTCTGGATCGGTAAATTTTGACCTTCCTTGATAGTCCAGCTCGCTATAGAGACGAATGCAGATACCATCGGATACCCGTCCGCAACGACCTGCCCTTTGGTTGGCGGCGGCCTGAGAGATGGGCTCAATTTGTAACTGCTCTACTTTATTACGGTAGGAGTAACGCTTGACGCGAGCCAAACCACTATCCACCACGTAACGTATATTGGGTACGGTCAATGAGGTTTCAGCAACGTTGGTTGTCAAAATGATGCGTCGTCCATTGCCTGGGTTAAACACCCGCTCTTGCTCGGCCACTGATTGGCGTGCAAACAGACTCAAAATCTCTGGATGAAAGCGTTGTTGCAATACATGGTCTTTGCGCAAAGCTTCGGCGCAATCTCGAATCTCACGCTCGCCCGGTAAAAAGACCAGCACATCACCTGCACCATGAACCCCTTCTCGCCATACATTTGAAATCGCCTCGACTACCGCATCCGGAATTTCTTTAGCCTCTTTGGACTCTTTTTTTCCATCGGGCTTTACATCTGGCTCTAAGGGTGCATAGCGCTGCTCTACCGGAAAGAGTCGACCACTGACCTCAATCACGGGAGCTGCTTGCCCACCAATGGCAAAGTGCTGAGAAAAGCGCTGGGCGTCAATAGTCGCTGAGGTAATAATCAGCTTGAGATCAGGACGCTTTGGTAGAAGCTGCCTTAAATAACCCAATAAAAAATCGATATTCAGGCTACGCTCGTGGGCTTCATCGATGATGAGCGTGTCATAGGCTCTGAGTTGCGGATCACGCTGGGTCTCTGCTAGCAAAATACCATCAGTCATCAGTTTGATCGATGCACCTTGACTGGTTTTATCTGCAAAACGAATCTGATACCCCACATCTTGGCCAATGGGGCTACCTAACTCCTGGGCAATACGCTTAGCCGTTGCGGTAGCAGCAATCCGTCGGGGCTGAGTATGGCCAATGAGTTTGCCGCCGTTAATAGTGCCTCTACCGAGATCTAAACAGATCTTTGGCAGTTGGGTTGTTTTACCTGAACCGGTCTCGCCACAGACAATGACTACTTGGTGGCTGAGCAAAGCATCCTTGATGACTTGGCGTTGCCCAGAAACTGGCAACTCTTCCGGAAAACGGATTTCGAGTTTGCGTCCGGTGTTGGAAGCAGGCACAGCTACAGGCCCTGCATTGGGTTTTTATGACAGGTATTTATTGTTAAATGGAATTTTGTTACATTAATTAAAGAAATCTCACCTTCAATCCAGTACCGAGAACGATGGCGTCATACTCTTCATCCATGGTGTTTAAAGCGGTGCTTTTGACAGCAGAAAAAACTCAACAGAGAGAACAG